>CAZLJG010000043.1:0-15619 GCA_964559545.1 uncultured Solibacteraceae bacterium
ACCTACTCGATCGATTTCCTGATGCGCATCCTGCCGTTCCTGATCATGAACGAGCTCGCGTTCCTCGTCGGCACGTGGGGCATCTCCAACTACCAGAGCAAGGCGTCCTACCTGGCGTTTTTTCCGCTGAACCTGCGGGCGATCTGGACCGTGCTCAAAGGCGAACAGATCAAGTTCCCCACCACACCCAAGGAGCGGCAGGCCGGAACGTTTCCCGAACTGGTTCGGCCGCAACTCGCGGTCATCATCCTGACCGTCACCGGTATTGTTGTGCACGCGGTCCTGTTGCTCATGGGCGTGTTCTCGAACCTGCAGGGATTTATCGTGAATGTGCTCTGGGCCGGTAACAATGTGCTGGCGATGAGCCGGATCGTGCGGGCAGCCTTCTGGCGCCCGAGGGGGGAAGCATGAGCGAACCGTCGTCGCCCTGGGTGCGCGCGCGCGGGCAGGTGATGTTTTTGATCGGCCTGGTGATCGCCTCGGCCATCATCCTGAAGATTGAATCCGCCGAATTCGTGCCGGTCGCTGAAACGGCGCCGCTGCCGGCCGTCCTGCAGTCCACGCCGGACGAAGCGGCGCAGACCTGGGCCAGGATCGCCGCTGATGAATCCTCCAATGTGGCGCTCGGCGACTTGGGCGTCCGGATCAAGGCCACGCTGGCGGCGCACAAGCTGTCGCTCATCAACGGACGCGAACTGCACCGCCGCGTCTCCACTGCGATCACCATCGGCAGCGGCCGCCCTGTGGAGGACACCGGCGCGGTGGCATCCTATTTGTCGGCACTCGAGTTGGTCGCGTGGGGCTACCCGTCGCTCCGGAATCAGGCCACCACTGAACTGCTTCGCTGGTCGGCCCTCCCCGCTGACCACTTGATGCGTACCGCGCTTCTCCAGTCAGGATCCTCACAATGACCAGACTCACCCTGCCATCGTGTGCCCTTCTCATCGCGCTGTGCGCCGTCGCCGCACCGGCGTCCGCGCAGCCTGCGGCCGCGCCGCCCACGGACCTGGGGCCGCGCGCCTGGACGATCCAGCCCGGGATCGATATCCCGTTGACGACGAAGGCGCCTGTGGTGGCCGGGACCGATTCGCAGGGCACCCAACTCGCCGGCTCGACGCGGCTGCAGCTCACGGTGCGGTATTCGCCACGTGAAACCTGGTTTGCGAGGATCACCGGCTACGTGTATCTGAACAACGATCAGAAGCGGCCGTGGAATCCGGACTTCACCTACAGCTTCGGCTATGACAGCTGGCGGCCAGGGACGTTTGCGCTGACGTACGACAACTACGGCGGCAATCGATTCTCGCCTGACGCAGACACAGGGCAACGGGTGACTCGATTCGACGAAGGCACCATCACTGCCAGCTACAAGGTGCCGATGCCCGAGGCGTTGGAGCGGCTGTTCGAATCGGACGGGGAGAGCCGATGGAACGCGTCGATTGCGGCGCATGTCGTGCCGCGATACCGGCAGCAGGGAGACACCGACCGTGGATCGTGGAAGCGATCGTTGAGCGTGGGTGTGCGCACCCGGTTCTACCGGCGGCTTTATGTGGAAGGTCGCGCGTTTGTGTATCCGACCCAGGACCAGCAGCAGCCCTGGGACCCGGATTTTACGTACGGCATCGGGTGGTTTGACTGGCGCCCGGGAACAATCTCCGTGATGTACGGCAACTACTCGGGCAACCGGTGGCCAGGGCGATCACGCGCCGGCACGGGCGCACTTCGCAACGGCTCCATCACCGCGTTTTTCACCACCGGCTGGTAATGCAGGAGCGCCAGATGCCGGACCTCACCCCCACCGACATCGCCCAACTCGCGGCAGTCGGGATCACCCCGGACGCGGCTGCCGAACAGTTGGCCCGGCTGCGCCGTCCGCCGGCGCCGATTCGGCTCGTCCGCGCCGCGACGATCGGCGACGGGATCGAACAGTTCACGACGACCCGCCGCGGAGAGGTCACCGAGTTGATCGATCGCGGCGATGCCGCCGCATCGGCCGGTCGGGTCCTCAAATTCGTCCCGGCCTCAGGCGCTGCCACGCGCATGTTCAAGGACTTGATCAGCGCCCTGCACGGCACGCGCATGCCGTCGGAAACGCCGGCCGCGCGCGAATTCTTCGCGCGACTGGATGACTTCCCCTTCGCGGCGGAACTCCGTCAACGTTCCGGACTTGATCGTGCGCCAGGCACTGAGGCTGAGGAACGCCTCGTCCTCCGGACCCTGCTCGTCGACATGCAGATGGCGGAGCTCCCCAAGGCCCTGGTCCCGTTCCACCGGAGCGATCGCGTACGAACTGCGTTCGAGGAACAGTTGCTGGAAGGGACGCGATACGCGCGTGATGCCGACGGCGTCTCGCGCCTCCACTTCACCGTGCCCGCCGATCTCGTGCCGCGGTTTGACACCACACTCGCGGATCTGCGTCCGCACGTCGAGTCCCATCGTCGTGGTGCCCGGCTCTCGGTCTCCTTCTCCACGCAACTGCCGGCCACCGACACACTCGCGCTCGACGACGAGGGCAGGCCGTTCCGGAATGCGGACGGCACGCTGTTGCTGCGTCCCTCGGGCCATGGCGCGCTCCTGCAAAACCTGCAGGCGTGCGGCGGCGACCTTGTGGTCGTCAAGAACATCGACAACATCCTGCCGGATGAATCGAGCGGCGAGGTCGTGCGCTGGAAGCGACTGCTCATCGGCTATCTGGCGCGACTGCAGGCCGAGGTGTTCTGGCATTTGCGGGCCGTCACGGCCGCATCGCCGTCGCGCGCGGAAATGGACGCGGCGCGGACTTTTGCGGCAGAGCGATTCGCGCGAGTGCTGCCCGCGGATGCCGGTGCCGCCGAAATCACCGCCGCCTTGCATCGACCGCTGCGGGTGTGTGGTGTCGTGCGGAATGATGGCGAGCCGGGTGGCGCGCCATTCTGGGTGCGGGATGTCCACGGGCACGAGAGTCTTCAGATTGTCGAACCCGCACAGGTGGCGCTCGACGATCCCGAGCAGGCGCGCCTGTTCGGCGGCGCCACGCACTTTAATCCCGTGGACCTGGTGTGCGGCCTTCGGGGCTTTGACGGCCGCCCCTTTGATCTGGCGCCGTTTGTTGATCCCGACACGGCATTTGTCACGCGCAAGACGGCCGACGGGCGCGGGCTGACAGCGCTGGAACGGCCGGGCCTGTGGAACGGCAGCATGGCCGGGTGGAACACCGCGTGTGTCGAGGTGCCGGCAGCGACCTTTGCGCCGGTGAAGACCGTGTTCGACCTTCTGCGCCCCCAGCACCAGTTTGTGCGGCAGGCCCGTCCGGCAGCCGCGTCTGCGGTGGACATCTCGGGCACGGTGCTCATCATCGACGACCAGCCGATGAATCAGCGCCTGTTGTCGCACATTCTCGAACGCGGCGGCCTGCGCACGTGTGTGGCGGGCGACGGCGATCGCGGACTCGAGATGTTGCAGACGCAACCCATCGACCTGGTCCTGCTCGACATCGTGCTGCCCGGTCTCGACGGCTACGAGATTCTCAGCCGCATGCTGGCCAACCAGGCCACGCACGACATCCCGGTGGTGTTGATTTCGTCGCTCGATACCGTCGCCGACAAGGTGCGCGGTATGGAGCTGGGGGCGGCCGATTACGTCACCAAACCGTTTGATGCGCAGGAGGTGCTCGCGCGTGTGAAGGCGCAACTGCGCATTCGGCATCTCGCGGCGTCGTTGTCCCGATCCCACGCCCAGCTGCTCGCCCGCGAGCAGTCGATGCTCGAAGAACTGCGCGCGGCCGCTGAAGTACAGAAACATCTGCTCCCCGGCGCGGAACTCACCCACTCGCGTCTGATCGCCGGCTCCCTCTTTGAGCCGTCGCTCGCCATCGGCGGTGACATCTTCAACGCGCTCGAACTGCCCGGCGGCGACACCCTGGTCTACATGGCCGACGTCAGCGGCCACGGCGTCGCCTCCGCGTTGCTGACCATGTCGCTCTCGCAATGGTTCTCGTCGTTCGCCGCTGTGCAGTCGAAGGATGCACCGCCGTCGCCGGCCGCCATCCTGCAGTCCTTGGAAGCGGAGTATCCCTTCGAACGCTTCGGCAAGTACTTCTCGATCGTGATCGCGATCGTGGACCCCGTGTCGGGACACGTGCGGTACAGCGCGGCCGGACATCCGCCGCCCCTCCTCATTCGGCGCAGCGGCGTGGCCGAGCCACTCGACGCCGGAGGTCCGGTCATTGGCATGGGCTTCGGCCTGGCCTTCGACGAAGGGACCTGTGACCTTGGGCCCGCCGACCGCCTGCTGTTCTACACCGACGGGCTCACCGAGGATCTCAATGCCGCCGGCGTCAAGTTTGGTCAGGACAATCTCGTGCGGTACTTCGTGGATCGTTCCGCGTTTGGCCTGCCGGAACTGTGCGCCGCGCTGGGTTCCATGCTGCGCACGCGGCGTGGGGACGCGCCGGCCAGCGATGACATCGCGTTGCTCGCCTTTGAACGCCGCTGAGGCGTTAGTCGCGCGGGCGGGACCGTTCTGCAGTGAGCGCGTGTATCGCCACATCCAACGCGGCGGCGAGCGCGTCCGCAGCGGCCGGCTCCACGGGTTTGCCGGCCTGGAGGTCGTGCTCGATGTCACGCGCCAGCGCGGCCACGGCCGTCGCGCCAATGTTGCCGGCTGAGCCGCGGAGTGAATGCGCGGCCGCCTGCGCCGCCTGACGATCCCCGCCGGCAAGCCCCGCGCGCACGCGTTCAACACGCGGTCGCGCGTCGTCGATGAACAGATCAATCACTTCATCGAGAAATGCGCCGTCGTCATCAAGCGCGCGCAGGGAGGCCCAGATGGCCGGGTCAAGAATGGGCTCTGTCATCATCGTCCTCCAAATCGTTCGTCGGTCAGCAAACGCGGCCCCTTGGCCGGCGCCTCCGGCACCCAGGCACGCACCGCCTCAGCGTATGCCGTGAACACCCGCACGTCGCGACCGCCGACGCGCACGGTGGCATCCCCGCCGATGCCGCCGAAGACCGCAAACTCCGCATCGCGATCGATGTTGTACCAGCAGACCATCCGGATCGGCTGTGTGCGTACCCATGCAAACAGCTCCGTGATCCACTGCCCCTTGGCCTGCGCGTCATCGCCGCGCGTGGTGAGGCTGGTGGACGCCACTTCTGCCAACGCCAGCGGCTTCGTGGTCAGCGTCCGCACCCGCGTCACCATGGGGCCGAGCACCTCCGCCGGCGTCTGCCACCGCGAGGTGCGAGTCGCCGCGCCCCAGTTGTAGCCGTCCACCGACACCCAATCCACCAGGGCGTCACCCGGATAGTAGGCTTCGGCGGCGAACGGACCGTGATCGGTGTTGGTGACGTTCCACATCCACTGCACATGGGCGGGACCGAGGCCAAGGTCGTCGAAGATCGCGTGCACCCGTTTCCACATGGCGACAAACCGATCAGGCGCCCGCTGCCCCCAGGGATACCAGTTGCCGTTCATCTCGTGCGCGAGGCGAAGATAGACGCGTCGATCGTCGTCCGATCCGAGCCGCCGATCCGGTCCCGCGAGAAACGTGCGCAGGCGTGTCGCCCACTCATTGACGTACGCGTCATGATCGCCGGCTCCGATGCGCGTGACGATATCGGCCGGCGTCTTCTCTCCGGTGTAGGGTTCCCATGTGATCAGCGGGACGGCGCCGTGCTGCCAGATGGCCGGGAGCTGCCGCAGGAAGAGGTTGTCCTGCACCTCCCGCTTCCGCTCCCAGTTGGTAAACAGCACGAGGACGTCGTGTGACCGCCCCTGCCACGACTCAAGCGCGCGCACACTGGCGAGATCCCACCCCTGATTGCCGAACTTCACGCCAAACAACGGAGGCGGATCGTCACTCGTGCCGAGCATGCTGGCCGCAGCCAGCAGCAGGCACACAAATCGCATCGGGCGAGTCTACGCGATAATGACGCGCCGTGGCCCTTCCCGCCCTCATCACCCTCGCGCTCCTTGGGTTTGCCGCCAACTCGCTGCTCACGCGTGGGGCGCTCGGCGGCGGGTATCTCGACCCGATGACGTTCATGGTGGTGCGCCTGGCGAGTGGCACGATCATGCTGGCGCTGATGGTCCGCTTCCGGACGGCGACGCGGAGCGGACGTGGCTCGTGGCTCATGGCTGTCGCACTCGCCGGGTACGCGGTGGCCTTCACGCTGGCGTACACGCGCATTGCCGCCGGGGCCGGCGCGCTCCTGCTCTTCGCGTCCGTCCACCTCACGATGTTCGCGGCCGGACTCACAAGGGGTGAACGGCCATCCCCGCGGGGACTCATCGGCACGGCGCTCGCGGTGCTCGGCCTGGTGGTGCTGACGATGCCTGGACTCGCGGCGCCTGATCTGCGCGGGGCCCTGATGATGATTGCGGCGGGCGCCTGCTGGGGCGTGTATTCACTGGCCGGACGCCGTAGCGCGGATCCACTCGCAACAACAGCCGACAATTTCCTCCGCGCGACCGCACTGACCCTGCCCGTCGCGTGGGTCGCGCTCGACACGCCGATGGTCTCGACCACAGGGCTGGCACTCGCCGTACTCTCGGGGGCCGTCGCGTCGGGACTCGCCTACGCCGTGTGGTACTCGGTGCTCCCGCACCTCGCCGCGTGGCGCGCCGCGCTCCTGCAGTTGGCCGTCCCTGTCATCACCGCAGCCGCCGCCGTCATCGTTCTGTCGGAACCGATGACGACCCGACTGCTGCTGGCACTGGCACTTGTGATCGGCGGGATTGGCTTGTCACATCGCCGGACGTGACACTGCGGTCAACGAAACAACGCGGCTTCCACCGCCAGCCCTGGCCCGAAGCCGATGGCGACACAGGGCCGCGGCGCGTGTCGGCGACGCAGCCGATCGAGAATAAAGAGGATCGTCGGGGACGACATATTGCCGAACTCGCCGAGCACCTCCCGCGAGATCGCGTAGTCCTCGCGTTCGAGACCCACGGCCTGGGCACACGCTTCCAGAATCCGCGGTCCGCCGGGGTGCAGCGCCCACGTGGCAATCTGATCGACGGTGGTGCCCTGTGTGGACAGCCACTCGTCCAGCCACGGGCGCAACGCGCGTTCGATCACACCGGGCACCCGCGCGGACAACGCCATCTCGAAGCCGTGGTTCCCGATGCGCCACGACATCAACTCCGCAGAATCCTCGAGCACACCGGCACCGCTCGCCACGAGTGTCCACGCCTCTGAGCACGCCTCCGTCGCACCAGCACCGGCGATGGCGGCCGCACCGTCCGAAAAGATCGCGTTGGCCACGAGCCACTGGGCGTGCCATCCGTACTGGAAGTGCAGCGAACACAATTCCACCGCACACACCAGCACGCGCGCGTCAGCCGAGGCCTCCGCCAGTCCGTCGGCCACACGCAGTCCATTCAGCGCGCCGTGGCACCCCATGAACCCTACGTGTGTGCGCGCCACGGTAGGCCGCAGCCCCAGCGTCCGGATGAGCCCGGCATCCACGCTGGGGGCCGCGAACCCCGTACACGACACCGTCACCAGTTGCGTGATCGTGTCAGCGGCCCATCCGGCATCCGCCAGCGCTGCGGCGGCCGCCCGGGCCGCAAGGGGCGGCGCGTCCGCTTCGTACCGCGCCATGCGCTCGGCGGTTGTGGGTCCCCGGTCACCCTCATGTTGCATCGGCGGAAAAAACGACTGCGCCGGAAATCCGTCACGACTGTCCGACTCGAGCAGGACGCTGTGTCTCGATCGCACCTTCGAGAGTCGATACAACGCCATCAACTGGCGTCGTTGTTCATCTGTGACACACCCGTAGGCGGCGGCCAGCTGCACGGAGTGTTCCTGAGAGATCGCGCACAGGGGGGATGCCGTGCCAAGACCGTGAATGCGAAAACTCATACAAGCCCCGGCACCAGTACGCCGGCCAATTGCGGATGACGGGAGAGCGCGGCCACCATGAGGTCAGCCACGGCCGGGTACCGCACGACGCGCGCGATCGCGCGACACCGGCGTTGATAACGTCGGACCAGCGTGTCACAGGTGTGCGTCCACTGGTGCTCGACCTGACGATCCCAATCGTCGATCGCGCGCAGTGCGACGGGCACCAGTGCATCGGCGGTCGCGAGCGCCCAGGCCATGCCCTCCCCGGTGAACGGCTCGACATAACTCACCGCATCACCGGCGACGAAGACCCGATGGGCGACTGGCGCCGACACACGTCGGGTCAACGGCACCGTGCCAAGCCACGTGAGTTCGTCACTGCCGGCCTCCAGCGTCATCTGTGCTGATGCCAGCAGACCGCGCACAGCGGCCGTGGCGCCACCCGACGCTCTCAGATAGGCCGGATCAAGCGCCGCCGCCACCTGCACGCGGTCGCCTTCCACAGCCGCCACGCCGGCATACCCACCGCGACCAATCGCCAGCGTCACCCCATCGACGTCTGCAGTGACCACGCCTCGCCCGACGACCGTTCCAACACCGACGCGCGCGTTGGGGACCACGACGTCATGGATCGACGACACCTCACGCAAGGCCTGATGGCCAAGGCCTGCAGCCACGACGATCACACGAGCCGTCGCACGCACGCGATTGGTGCCGCCCTGTTCAAGGATCACCGCGCGTTCGGAGTTGACGGCATCATCGTGAGCGACAACCGCGGTGGTCTCCGACAGAAATGCGCCGCCTGACGCGATCGCCGCCTGCACCAGCACGGCATCGAGCGACGCGCGGGTGATGGAGAGACCGTACGGCAGCGCCAACGTTGCGCGCCGCCCTCCGGAATGAAGATGAAGGGCCGTCAGTGGCCGGGCACCCAACTTCCTGAGTTCATGGTCGATACCCCGGCGCGCCAGCAGCGTCACCGCCTGACTGTTGAGGCAACCGCCGCACACCTTCTGCCTGGGGAATGCCTTGCGCTCGACAAGCAACACCGTTCGTCCGGCAGCCGCGACTTGCGCGGCCACCGACGCGCCGGCGGGCCCTGCTCCGATGACGATGACGTCCCAACGAATCGACGCGGCCGTGTCGAGATCGAGTGTCGCGGCGATCGGCGGCGTCACGATGGGTCCTTCGTCCACGTGAGCACAAACCGCTCGGGCCAACACGTGGTGATGGCCGCCGACTGCAGCCCCGCCGCGTGCGCAAGGGCGAGCGCCTCGTCCGTGGTGAATGCCGCGCGCACCGACCGCATGCCGTCCACATGAAACACGTTCGAACGCGACAATAGCCGGCACCCGATCCACGCGAACGCCGCACCGAGCGCGGTGCGGCACAGGTCGGAGATGACGACGGCTCGCGTGGCGGCTGTCGCCATGCGTTGCAGCACCGTCACCGCATCCGCATTGGAGAGGTGATGCAGAAACAGCGAACACACCACCACGTCGAACCCCTCCGGCCACGGGTCACGCAAGACATCGAGGCGCGCGAACTGCACGCGCGCGACGGGACCACGTGCGGCGGCCCGAGCCGCGAGCGCGGTGGCGTACTCAAGGGCGACCGGACTGACGTCACATCCGACGACTTCTCCGGCGATCCCCGACCCGGCCATGCGGCGGGCCACGTCGATCGCCACGTCTCCACCGCCGCACGCAATGTCGAGCACCCGCAGCGGGCGATCGGGGTGTTGGAGCGCCGCGCGGTGAATCGCCGGCCACATCGAAGCCGCCGTGCGACTGACAGTCGCCACACGCCCCAGCGCGCGCAGGGCGTGTTCATGAGCCTCGCGGTCAAGGCCCGGGTCATCCATCAGTTCGCCGGTGAGCAGCCGCCCTGTCGCCACAGCCGCCAGTATGACCTCAACGTCCGTCAGATCTTCAGTCGCAACGACCGCACGCGCTCGGCCTGCACAAGGTGCCGCCGGTTGTGCGCCAGCATCACCATCACGCCTGTGGCCACGTTGAACGACTGCACGCCGCCGGCGAGTGGATTGGCATACCGGGCGCGACCGGCGTCGATGCGCAGCGCACGTTCGGCGAGCGCAGACAGCCGGTCGAGGCTCTCGTCATATTGCCGCGCCAGCGTCTCGGGCACGTGGTGGGACGGCGGCATCAGTTCGGGGCGAGCGGGCACGCCGATGCGCACCGGCGGTTCGATCGCCCAGATGAGCAGGCGACCCAGCAGGTTCGGCGTCGATGGCGCGTCAGGTGTTGCAGGTGGCGCGGCATCGATCGCCACGTCGAGTGCCTGTGCATACAGCTCGGTCGTCAGTGCCAGGTGGTGCAGGCACTGCGCAATGCTCCACTGCCGGCCGCCGTCCGGCTGCCAGTTCAGGGCGGCTTCATCGAGCCCGATGGTCAGCGCCTGCGCGCGCGTGCGGATGGCGGCCAGTTGCTGGCCGACGTTTTCCCGGGTGAGTGTGTAGTTCATGGACGCGCCTCCATCAGCCCGCACACCACCGCGAGCACGTCCTCGGTTGGCGTGAGCGCCCGCAGTTCCGCCACCGATGGGTCCGGGCTGATCGTGCCATGGCGATTCAACCACACGGGGCGTATCCCGACACCGCGCGCACCATCCACATCCGCCGGCCACGCGTCGCCGAGCATCACCGCGTCCGCCGGACCGGCATTCACCGTCCCCAGCGCGTGGTGAAAGATCCCGGCGTGTGGTTTTGAGACACCCACCTCTTCGGACGTCACGAGGTGGTCCACGAGATCCGCCAGCCCGATGCGGGCCAGTTTCAGGCGCTGCTCACTGACAATATTGTTCGTCACAATGACGACCGCCCACCCGAGGTCCCGCACGGCGCGCAGCAGGGCGGCCGCTCCGGCGACTTCCCGCCAGTCCGTGGTGTAGGCTTCGCGGTAGGCCTGTGCCAGTCCCGCGGCGTCTCCCCCGCCGACCAGGGCCTGGAAGCGGTGTTCACGGGCCTCGTCAATGGTCAGTCGTCCGGCAAGGACTTCCTGATGGAACTGCTCCAGCAGTATGTGATGCCGCGCCTTCAGATCTTCGAGGGGCCACTGCTGCAGCCGCGGGTCCACCGACTGCAGGCGCGCCAACGCCGCGCGCGTCGCGTGCTGGTGGTCGAAGAGGGTGTCATCGAGATCGCAGAGAAGGACAGGCACCGTATACTTAAATGCTATCAGGAGAGTGTGAATGCCTTATCCAGAGTATCTCGTTGCCCCCATGCGCCAGGAACTTGTTGATGTCGGTGCGCGTGAGTGCCGTACCCCCGCGGACGTGGACGCGGTTGTTGCCACCCCAGGCGTGGTCATGATGGTGGTGAATTCGGTGTGCGGCTGTGCCGCCGGCAAGGCCCGTCCGGGCATCGCCGATGCGTTGAAACACGCACACAAGCCCGACGTGGTCGCCACGGTGTTCGCCGGTGCCGACGTCGAAGCCACTGACCGTGCGCGTCAGTACTTCACCGGGTTCCCCCCGTCCTCGCCGTCCATTGCGCTGCTGCGCGACGGCAAGTTGATTTACATGATCGAACGTCGCGACATCGAGTCGCGCACGGCCGGCGCGATCGCCGACCAGCTGACGATGGCGTTCGACAAGTTCTGCGCGCCGGCAGCGGCGCAGGCGTAAGACGGCGGTCAAGGAGCACAGATGACGACGACCCGGAGATGGATGCGTATTGGTTTGTTGGCGGCGATTGGTGCCGTTGTGGCACTGGCGGGTTGGCCGAAAGGACTTGAAGCCCAACAGGCGGCGGACCTCTTCAAGAACCTGACCTTCCGCGAAATCGGTCCGACGGCGCAGGGCGGCCGGTATGTGGACTACGCGGTGGTCGAAGCCACGCCGCGCATCTTCTACGCCGCCACCGCGTCCGGCGGTCTCTGGAAAACCGAGAACAACGGCGTCTCCTTCCGGTCGATCTTCGACAACCAGCCGGTCATCTCGATCGGCGCGGTAGCCCTCTCGCAGGCGAATCCGCAGATCGTGTACGTCGGCACCGGTGAAGCCAACAACTCCCGCAGTTCCTACTGGGGCAACGGCGTCTACCGCTCAGACAACGGCGGCGACAGCTGGACCCATGTGGGCCTGCCCGAGTCACACCACATCGGGCGCATCGTCATCGATCCCAAGGATCCCAACATCGTGTACGTCGCGGCGTTGGGCAAGCTCTACTCGCACAACCCCGAGCGCGGCCTCTACAAGACCACGGACGGTGGCAAGACGTGGGTGAAGTCGCTCGACTACAAGGTGGACGGGCGGGAAATCGGCGTTGTGGACGTGGTGATGGATCCGCGGAACCCGCTGGTGCTGTTTGCCGCCACCTACGACAAGGTCCGGAAGCCGTGGACGTTCGCCGAGGGCGGTCTCGGCAGCGCCATCCACAAGACGACGGATGGCGGTCGTACGTGGACCAAGCTCACCGCCGGATTGCCGATCGGCCTCATCGGTCGCATCGGTCTGCAAATCGCGCGTCAGGATTCCAATCGCGTCTACGCGGTCGTTGAAAATGCGAACGCGCGCGAAGGCGACGCGAACGAACGGATCAAGCGCATGGCCGAAGGGTTCGGCGGCGGCACCATCGGCGACGAGTTCTACCGGTCCGATGACGCGGGACGCACGTGGACCAAGATGGCGCCGCAGCCCGTGGCGGCAGGCGCTGGCGGTCGTGGCGGTGGCGGCTTCGGAGCCAACCCTCCCTACTACTACGGTCAGATTCGCGTGAACCCGACGAACAAGGATCACATCTATCTGCTCAGCGTCGGCATGACGCATTCGACCGACGGCGGCCGCACGTGGTCATCGGCCTTCAACTACGGCGGCGACAACCACGCGATGTGGATCAACCCGGCCGACCCGAACCACATGCTTCTCGGCCACGACCACGGCATGGGCGTCACGTTCGACGGCGGCCGCACCTGGATCGATCCGCAGAACATTCCGCTCGCGCAGTTCTACGCGGTGGGCTACGACATGGACTACCCGTACAACGTGTACGGCGGCCTGCAGGACAACAGCTGCCTCTGGGGTCCGAGCACCATGAAAAACGGCGGACCGATTCCGTTTGAAGCGTGGGGCGGCATCGGGTCCTGCGGCGACGGCTTCTACGTCGTGCCAGACCCAACCGACAGCCGATGGGTCTATTCCGAAGGTCAGTTCGGCGCCATCGGCCGCACCGACAAGCGGACCGGACAGAACCGCAACATTCAGTACCGTCGTGCCCAGGGACAGGAACCGGTGCGCTACAACTGGAACGCGCCGATCGTCGTCTCTCCGCATAACCCGCAGACGATTTATCACGCGGGTCAGATGGTGCTGCGCTCGCCGGATCGCGGCGACACCTGGACCGAGATCAGCCCCGACCTGTCGGTGAACGACCCGGCGCGACGTGGCGGCTCGGGCAACATTCAGTACGGCACGATCACCTCACTCGACGAATCCACGATCACCCCCGGCCTCCTCTGGGCGGGTACCGACGACGGGAACGTGCAGGTCACGCGTGATGCGGGCCGCACGTGGACGAACGTCCGCGACAAGGTGCCGGGACACCCGGGTTATTGGGTCAGCCGCGTGGCGCCGTCGTTCCATGATCCGGCGGTCGCGTATCTGACGATCACCGGCTACCGTCACGACGACTTCCGTCCGTTTGTGTGGAAGACCAGCGACTACGGCCAGACGTGGACGTCGATCGCGGCGAACCTGCCGACCGAGGCGGGCATCAACATGATCGTCGAGGATCGGAAGAACCCGAACTTCCTCGTGATTGGCACCGAGCTCGCGCTGCACTTCTCGCTCGACGGCGGCAAGTCGTGGACCAAGGTGCGCGGCAACATGCCGACGACGCCGATCTACGACCTGAAGATCCATCCACGCGAGAACGAGCTCATCGTGGCGACCCACGGCCGCGGCATCTGGATCGCGGACATCACGCCGTTCCAGCACCTCACCGCGCCGGTGCAGGCGCAGCCGGCAGCGCTCGTGCCGATTCAGCCGACGATTCAGTGGACGCCCACGCTCAGCACGTTCCGGGCGAACTACAACTTCAACGGTCAGAGCCGTCAGCCGGGTGTGCACATCCACTACTACCTGCAGCGCGACGTCACCGGCGACGTGAAGGTGCGCGTCTACGACGGCGCGCGTGTGATCGCCGAGGTGGACGGCCCGAAGACGGCCGGCATCAACAGCGTGCGCTGGAACATGCAGGCGCGCCGTGAGGCCTCACCGGCCGATGCCGCAGGCGGCCGCGGTGGACGCGGTGGCGCCGGCTTTGGTGGTCGCGGCGGCGCTGCGGCGCCGACCGTGCCGGTCTTCCCGACGGCCGGCGCAGGCATGGTCCTCGCGCCCGTCGGACCCGGCCACTATCGGGTCGTGCTGAGTGTTGGCGGTCAGGAGTACACGCAGACCGCGATCATCAGCGAAGACCACTGGTCAAAGCGATGAAGTTCCCGAAGTTCGGCTCACCGAAGCCTCCAGCCGTTGCGGCGCCGCCCCCTGTGGACCCTGGTCCACCGGGGGCGACCGTCGTGCTGCTGGTGGACGATGAGCCGGCCGTGCGGAATCTGTTTGCGCTGGCGCTGCGACGCGAGGGATATCACGTGCTCGAAGCCGGCAACGGCGTCGAGGGGCTGGAGATCGCGTCACAACTCGACCACATCGACCTCGTCGTCACCGACATCGTAATGCCGGTGATGAAGGGGCCCGAGTTTGCGGCGAAGCTGCGCGAACGGTTGCCCAACATGAAGTTCATCTTCGTGTCCGGGTATCTGCTCACCGACGACCTCGGCCCCAACGCGTATCCGCTGGCAAAGCCGTTCATGCGGCAGGACCTCGTGAAGAAGGTCTACGACGTGGTGGGTCCGCCGGCCGCGGTCGGTACGTAGGGCCCTGCGTTCAGAACCAGGTCGCGGCGACGGAGTCTTCGCGCACGATGGTGTGATCGCGCTCGGAGCCGGTCGAGACGACGGCCGCAGGAACGCCGCTCACCGCCTCGAGTCGCGCGATGTAGGCGCGCGCTTCCTTCGGCAGATCGTCAAACCGTGTCACGCCACGTGTCGGCTGGGTCCACCCGGGCATGGACTCGTAGATCGGGGTGCAGGCCGCGAGTTGCGCGGTGTCAGCCGGCATCTCGGTGAGGATCTCATCGCCGCATTTGTAGGCGGTGCAGATCTCCAGCGTCTCAATCCCATCGAGCACATCGAGTTTTGTCAGCGCGAGCGCGTCGAGTCCGTTGATGCGCACGGCGTAGCGCACGGCGACGGCGTCGTACCAGCCGCAGCGGCGCGGGCGGCCCGTGGACGCGCCGTATTCCTGACCGGTGTCACGCAGCCGCTGCCCCATCTCGCCGAGCAACTCCGTCGGCAACGGGCCCTCGCCTACACGCGTCGTGTACGCCTTGGCGACGCCGAGCACGGCGTTGATCGCCCTGGGGCCGATGCCGAGTCCGGTGCACGCGCCGCCGGCAATGGCATTGGAGGATGTGACGTACGGATACGTGCCGTGATCGATATCCAGGAGGGTGCCCTGTGCCCCCTCGAACATGACACGGGTGCCCGCCGCAAACGCCTGGCTCAGACGGAGTGAGACGTCGGCGACAAACGGCTCGAGCCGCGTCCACATGACGCGCAGGTCCGCGACCACGTCCTGCCACTTCATCTCGGCATTGCCGACCAGACGGTTGCGTGCGTCCACGTTTTCGCGAATCGCGCCCACCAGCGGGCCGTTGTCCGACGTGTCGCGCAGGTCGCCGACGCGCACACCGCGCCGGCCGATCTTGTCCTC
>CAZLJG010000044.1:0-10995 GCA_964559545.1 uncultured Solibacteraceae bacterium
ATCTGAAACCCGTACAGAGATGGAAACGCCTGCAACTCGACAAGGCGGCCTTCGACGCGACCGTCGGGTTGGCGCACGAGGCCGAAGTCCACCTGCACACAGGTCGGAAGGTCCTCACCGCCGGCCAGTCGGAAGCGTTCGGGCACCATGGCATCCGCAGCGGCCCGGTACTCCGCATTCCCCAGTAACTGCGCGACCATCGTCTGCGACGCATCCACCAGGGACTGCATCAGCGCCTGTGGGAAAAAACACGGTGTCTCGCAGATCCGGAACTCGATCGGGCAGCCGACTCGCGCGACCAGCGCGTCCACGTACGCCCGGTATCCGGCTTCCGTGTATTGCTCATTCCACCGCGCGCGAAGGGCGGGAATCATAGGGCTGGGTCAGATCAGGAACGTGCCGCGCGACATGATTTGTTCGTCATCCACCCAGATGTCGAATCGAGTGCCGACGACATCGATGTGCGTGGACGAATACCAGTCAGCGCCTGTGTGCGCGCCGTAGGGATTGCCGAACGCGATGTGGATACCCGGAAACTTCTCGTCCTGGAGGATGTGGCCGATGACCTGCTTCAGCTCGATGTTGGTGCCGATGGCGAACTCGCCGACGCGGTCACTGTTTTCATCAGTGTGCGTGTACGCCCAGAAGTCATCGCGCAGCTGCTGATTGGGCGACGTCGCTTCGACCAGTCGGTTCTTTTCAATCTGTACCGTCAGCGGTGAATCCTTGAGATTGCCGTACCGATCACACAGCCAATCCCCGACCACGCCGTCGATGACAAATGTGCCGTTCACCTCGCCGGGTGACGTGAACACCTCGCCGCCGGGCAAGTTGCCCCATTTTTCGGGACTGATCAGGCCACTCGTCTTGACCCATCGGTAGTTGGGATTCAGGTCCGCCGTAAAGTCACTGCCCGCCGGCGTGGTCGCTCGAATCTGTTTGGCCTTCCGGACCTTGTTGATGACGCGCGTGCTGATGTCATCCACCAGGTGGTAGTCCGCGCGCATGCCCTCGACCATGATCTGCGGGGTGATGTTCACCATGTGGGCGTGCCGCATGCGACGACGATTGACGATGTCGGTCATCTGCATGCGGGAGCCGAGTTCGTTCTGCTGGACGTGAGCCGCAAAGATGCTGACGTGGCTCAACTCCATGTCAGCCGCGATTGTGGCCGGGAGGTCCGTCAGGGGGCGCGGCGCTTCATCTTCGAGCACCCACAGGCGATGAGTGGCCCCCACGCGGCCAATCTCCGCGATCAATGCGTCGGCGATCGGTCGAATCTCCCGATCCGTGATGACGGTGACCCGTTCGTGGGGCTGGACGTTGAGGCAGGTGCGGATGGCGTTCTCGGCGCCAGGCTGAAGGTCGTCGAACATGAGAGTCCGATCATATCCCGCGTCCTCGCCTGATGATTCCGTATAGTAGTCCCGTGCGTGTGCTGATTGTGCTCAGCGTTGTGATGGCCGCCATGTCCACGAGTCAACCTCCCCGTTCACGGACGTTCAACGAAGTGGCCGCGATGCCAAGTCGTCCTGCGGATCACCGCGTGGCCTACGGCAGTTCGCCCGAGCAATTCGGCGAACTGCGGCTGCCGTCGGGCGCCGGTCCACATCCGGTCGTGGTGCTCATTCACGGCGGCTGCTGGCGCGCGGAATACGACGTCACGCACGTGGCTCCGCTGGCGACGGCGCTGGCCAACGACGGCTGGGCGGTGTGGGCCATCGAGTACCGCCGTGTCGGCAGTCCGGGAGGCGGGTGGCCGGGCACGTTTCAGGACGTCAGTGCAGCCATCGACCACGTTCGCGTGCTCGCAGGGACCCATCCCCTCAATCTCTCGCGTCTCGTCTTTGCCGGCCACTCTGCGGGGGGACACCTGGCGCTCTGGAGTGCGGCGCGCGGAATGCTGCCGAAGGGTTCACCGATCGCATCCCCGAACCCACTGCTCCCCCAGGGAGTCGTCGCGCTCGCCGGGATCACGGACTTGACGACGTATGCGTCGCCGAACGGGTGCGGCTCGGCGGTCGTGCCCTTGATGGGCGGTGATGCGAAGACGATAGGCGACCGTTATGCGCAGGCGTCGCCGGTGACTACCGTGCCCACTGTTCCGCTGCAGCTCATTGTCGGCACCAACGACACGATTGTGCCGCGGTCGCAGGCCGAGGCGCTCGTGCGTGTGACCGGGACGCGCGCCACCGTGCGCGTCGTTGAGGGTGCGGGTCATTTCGATGTGATCGCGCCTGACGGCCAGGCGTGGGCGGAGTTTCGTGCTGCCATGCGCGCAGTGCTTCCGGTGCGCGAACCGAGTTAGGACGGCATGAAGGCGGCTCACGACCAACGGGCGGTGGTGATTGTGCTGGCTGTCGCGCTGACACTCGGATGGATCAACGCGTTTCGTTACGGCTTCGACTTCCTGGATATGTTGTTGGGGGGGCAGCGTTTGCTGGCCGGCACCAACCTGTATGAGGGCAGCGGCCCGGCGTTCGGCATGATTGGCCCGCCGGGGCAGGCGCTGCTACTGGCGCCCTTTGCGGTGCTCGCGCTCTTGGACCTGTCCGTCGCCCGTGCCGGTTGGTTTCTGCTCAATTTCGCCGGCCTGGTGTTTGGAGCCCGTGCGTGGAGCACCGCGTTGGGATTGCCTCGCACCAACTGGTGGCTCGCGCTGGCTGCGGGAAGTGCGGTGGCATTTCCGCTCTATCGGGAGTTCCAGGCGCAGAACATGACCCTGCTGATCTTCTGGCTGGTGGGGCTGGCTGCTGCGGACCTGACCAGCGGGAAGGAATCACGCGCAGGGTTTGCGGTTGGGGTCGCGACGGCCATCAAGCTGTTTCCAGGGTTGATCATCATCTACCTCCTGGCGCGGGCGCGTTGGCGGGCGGCACTCGCGGCGATGGCCACGGCCGCTGTGATCAGCCTGCTGCCGGTCTTCAGGTTCGGCCCCGCGGGATTTGTCGAGGTGCTCCGTGAGTGGTTCCGTACTCGCGCCTCCGGGGACTGGCCGATCTGGAATCAGAACCAGTCGCTGAGCGCCGCCATCTGGCGCGAGTTTCCTGGAGACACAGGCCTCACCTTGGGACTGGTGGCCTTCGCCGTTCTGGTTGGGGGTGCGGTGTGGCTCGGGTGGTCCCGCCGTGCCAGAGCCACGTCGAGTCTGAGCGACGAACTGGCTCTGGTGCTCGTTGTGGCTGTCCTGGCATCGCCGATTGCCTGGGTCTGCTACTGGCTGTTGTGCATGCCACTCTTCATGATTGTCACCAGGCACATGCGTCACGTCCCTGTGCCGGCGTTCGGTGTGTTTGCGGTGAGCGCAGTGCTGATCACCGTGGTGGACGCGTGGCGGCGAAGTGCGCCTGGCGGCGAGTTGATCGCGGCCGCATTTCTCCTGATTGGGACGGTCACCGTCTGGCTGTCTTCGGAGCGCATGTATGTTGCGCGGTAAATGTCTCGTCGTGTCGCCGCCCCGCCACGGAGCGTTCGACGGCATTGGTGACTACTCAGACCGGCTGAGTCAGGCGCTCGCCGTCACCACGCCGGCCACGCACGTCACGATGGGGCCGGCATTGCAGGCGGTGCCGGCGTCCGAGGTGTCGGCGGTATTCCTGCAGTACTACCCGCGTGCGTTTGTCGGCGGCGAGGGGCGCATGGCGCGCCGATGGCTCAGAGCCATCCGGGCGGCGGGTGTGCCGGTGGTCATCACCATGCACGAGCTCTGGCCGCCGAGTGCTCGAACGCTCCGCCGTATGGGCGCACGCGTCGTCATGAAACACGCGGCGGGTCGGACCATTGCCCACGCCTCGGATGTGGTGTGCACGCAGGATCGCAGCGTGTCCGAGCTCAGGCTCGCCGGGCTTGTCGAGCCTCCGCGGGTGACGGTGATTCCCGTTGGCAGCAACATTGAGCGGGTGGAGGCACCTCCGCTGCCGCTGCGCTCGCCGCAGACGGTGTCGATGTTCGGCCAGCCCGCGGCGATGCATGGTCCCACATTAACGGCCCTGGCCCAGTGGCTGGACCAGCAACGCGGACGAGTGACTCTTCGATGGCTCAATCGATCCGTCGAGGAAGCGCGGCAGACATGGGTGGATCAACTCGGACTGTCGACTGCGCACATCGAGTTCTTCGGGGGCCTCGCGATTCCCGAGGCGTCGGCCGTGCTGGCGTCTGCCGATCTCGCGATTGCGCCCTACGTGGACGGTGTGTCCACGCGCCGGACCACGCTCGTGGCGCAGTTGCAGCACGGACGTCCCATTGTCGGCACCGACGGGGAATCCACGGGTGCGGTGCTGCGCCGGCAGCCCGCATTGGCGCTCAGTCCAGTCGGATCATCGGCTGATTTTGTTGGTACGGTCGATCGCCTGCTCGTCGATCCTTCAGCGCGCGTGGCCATGGGCGACGCTGCTCTGGCCTTGTTCGACGCCGAATTCTCCTGGCCAAGGATCGCCGCTGCGTACCTGCGGTTGCTGACGGTGAAACAATAGCGTCATGTTGACCCGCTGGCATCCGCTCCTCCGGCGCATTCTGCCCCGTGGACTCAGACATTTCCTCCGCTACCCGACGAGTGGTGTGAAGCGATGGTGGTGGGAACTCCGATTTCGTGTGGCGGGCCCGGTCGTCCTGGAGGTCGCCACGGGATGGACGGTGCGCGTGCATCCGGCGACCGAAGCCGCGTTTCGGGGGCATCGCGACGAACCCGAGTATCGTCAGGAACTCTCCCAATTTGCGGCGATCTGCACCCCGGGTATGACGCTGATCGATGTCGGCGCCAACTATGGGGTGTTCACGTTGGCCGCGCTGCACTACGGCGGTCCTGCAGCCACCGTCATTGCGATTGACCCGTCGCCGACCGCCCAGAAATATCTCGCGACCAATCTCACACTGAATGGTGTGACGGCTCGCGTCGAGCAACGTGTGGAAGCGCTGTCGGACCAGTCGCGTCAGATTGCGATGCTGCCCACTGGCAGTGGGCAGGCTCACATGATGGTGCGTGGTGTGGCCGGCCGGCCCGACACGACGACGGTGGCTGCGCAGACGCTCGACGATGTCGCGGAAGCCGCCAAGCGGCCCATCACTCACGTGAAGATCGACGTGGAGGGGTTCGAGGGCCAGGTGCTGCGGGGTGGGCGTGCGATGATTGACCATCATCGCCCACGGGTCACACTCGAACTGCACAATTGGATGCTGCGCGAGTTGGGAGATTCGCCCGACGAGGTCACGACGGTGCTTCAGTCGGCCGGGTATCAGGCCACGGATCTTTCCGGCCGGCCCATCTCGTGGCATGACGCGACGTTGCTGCCGATTGCCCGGCTCACGTGCCTCCCATGACCTTCAGGCACTCGGTGGCGCTCGCGCTGTTGCTGGTGTCAGCTGCGGCCGGAGCCCAGTGCACACATGTGCCGCCTGTCAGGGGCGCAACCGCGCAGGCTCAGGGGCAGGTGCGAGGGCGCGTGTTTGACGAGTTCGGCGGGTCCATTCCCGATGCGTCGTTCCTGTTTCAACCGGTGGACTCAGGATCGGGACTTCCCGAGTTCGGCGGTGTGACTGACGGGCGTGGCCGGTTTGATTTTGAGGGCGTTCGTACCGGAACGTATCGCGTGACCGGCCGGGCCCTGGGATACGCGACCACCATCGCAATTCATGAGATTCGACCCGGCGTGCAGACCGAAGTGACGATCGTGCTGCGACCGATGCGGTAGGAACAGCGATGGACTATAGCCCGTGCCGAGTCTCCGCGATCATGTAGTCCATGACCGCTTTGAAGTCGTGGCCTGACTCCTTGTAGACCTTGAGCTGGCGGTCGGCGCCGGTGCCGTTGGCGAGGATCCAGCGGATCGTGTTGATCTCTTCCCGGCTGTCCAGCTCATCCACCACATCGTCGACCCAGTCGAGATATTCAAGGATGAGTTCGCGCTCGGGGACTTCGCGCTCCTTGCCGAAGTCGATGAGCATGCCGTCGAGCCCATAGCGGGCGGCGCGCCACTTGTTCTCCATCAGCAACGCGCGGCTGTACACGCGCCAGCTCTGGTTCTTCGCATGCAACCGGTACAGCTTCACCATCGTCGCCTGAATCAGCGCGGCGATGGCGATGGTCTCCTCGACACGCATCGGGATGTCACAGATGCGAATCTCGAGGGTGTCGAACACTGGATGCGGACGGATGTCCCACCAGATCTTCTTGGCGTTGTCGATCGAGTTGGTCTTCACGAGGAGTGAGACAAAACTCTCGAAGTCAGCCCACGAGCTGAAGGTGTCTGGAATGTTGGTACGCGGGAAGCGGTCGAACACCTTGCACCGATACGACTTGAGTCCCGTGTTCATGCCGATCCAGAACGGCGAGCTGGCCGAGATCGCGAGCAGGTGCGGCAGGAAATACCGCATTTGATTCATCAGATGAATCATCGTTTCGCGATCCTGAATGCCGATGTGCACGTGCAGGCCGAAGATCAGGTTCGCGCGCGCGACGATCTGCATGTCCTCGACGACTTGCACGTAGCGCTCGTCGGGCGAGATGTCCTGCACGCGCCAGTCCGCAAACGGGTGCGTCGCGCCCGACACCATGAGCAGTCCGTTTTCTTCGGTGAGGCCGATCATCTGTCGTCGAAGGTCGCGCAGATCAAGTGAGGCTTCCTTGATCGTGCGGCACACGCCCGTGCCGACCTCCACCACCGACTGGTGCATCTCCGACTTGACCTTCTCCTTCATCCGCCGTTTGCCTTCTTCGACAATCTCGGTCTGGATGTGCGAACGGAGGTCGTACGTGTGGGGATCGATGGTCTGGTATTCCTCCTCGATCCCGATGGTGAAGGTGGGGGGCGTCATGAGTGGGCGTACTCTATCGCAGGTCTGTCTCGATGTGCCCGTGCCCGAACAGGTGGACGGGCCGGTTCTGGGGACATTCACTCACTCGGGTGACCTGAGTCATCGTCCCAGCTCAAAAATGTGCGCCTTCTTCTCATGGCACGACTCTCGCAGTCTGGCCGGCGGAGGTGCGTGTGCGCCGAATCGTGTTCGTCCTGCTCGGTTGTTCACTTACAGCCACTGCGGTGTCGGCTCAGCCCGCGCCTGCGGGCGTGTCCTGGTCTCTGACCGGTGGTCGGGATACGGTCGCCATTCGCGACGTCGCGCGCACCGGCCGGCCTGTCGATGCATCCCCGGTCGCGTGGCGTGGTGAAGGCCGCGGAGTGTTTGCGCAACACGTGCGCCGTGGAGGTCGCCGCGTGCACGTCTTCTCGCTTGAGGCCTCGCGGGTCAGTGACTTTGCCTATGATTCAGGCCTGCGATCTGTGTCCCGCCCGTCCGGTGATCGCTTCACCCGGGTGGAAGGTCGCTACGAGTACCGACGCTACGTGTTGTCCGACGTGGGACTGCGAGGGTTGGACTTCGGGGCGGGGCTGCGCGGCGGCCTCCTGCGGTCCACGCTGACCCGCCAGGTGGACGGCCCCATCGATTCCGAAGAATCCCGCTCGGGTCTGACGACGGCGTTTGTGTTGGCCGCTCGTTTTCAGCGTGGCACGCGGCTCACGCTTGATCTCCAGTGGGCCAATGGACTGCATGTCGCGCGGGCGACCGAACGGCATTCCTCGTCTCCACACGCGTCCCGTTCCCAGTGGGGAGGCGGATGGCTGACGGACTTGTGGGCGGGCGCGTCACTTGGAATCACGCCGCGCACTGCGCTCGCCCTTCGGTACGGGCAGTACGACGACGGCCAGATGTCGTCGCATCGAAACCTGACGAGCCGACGGCACCTGCTCACGATTGGGGTGGTGTATGTGCGCTGATGTCCTCCGTCGTTCGCTGGCGTTGTTCGTGGCGGCATCAAGCCTTGCCGCCTGCGACACCCTCATGACTGCTCCGGCGCCTGCCGGGCAGTGGCACATCGAAGACCGCGGTCGCTTCACGTTTTACGCGCGACCCGGATCATTCGCCGAAGCCCACCTTTCAACATTTGCCGAGGTGCTTGGGGAACAGTTCACCATCGCGGTCAGGCGGCTGGACCTCCGGTACGACGGCCGTGTGACGTTTTATCTCCATCCGTCCGGTGAGGATGCGGGGTTCGGTTCAGGGGTTGGTCCGGACCACAGCGGTGTGGCGTATCCCCAGATGGAGACCGTCAAAGTGGCAGTTGTCGAGCCGCTCGACGGGAATCTGTTCTCGCTGCTCTCGCACGAGATGAACCACGTGATCCTGCACAACGGCTTGGGGCGGCCGGGCACGACCTTCGTCAATGAGGGGCTTGCGTCCGCCGTGATGTCGGAGCGCTTCAACTCGCGCGGTCCCACCTTTCTGCACCGGTGGGTCGCGCAGCGGCGCGCGCAGGTGCCCCGCCTGGTGGACCTGATTGACGACGAGAAGTGGCGTGGGGTGGAGCAGTCGATTGCGTACAACGCCAGCGCGTCGTTTCTCGCCTGGCTGCTCGATCGCTACGGTCCGGAGCCGCTCAAGCGGCTGTACTACGCGCCCACTCGTGACTTCGAAGGGGTGTGCCAGGCGGCGTATGGCCGCAGCCTGACAGATCTCGAGGCCGACTGGGCAGCGTGGATCTCAGCCCTTCAGTAACGCGTCCCAGCGGTACGTCGGCGGTGCCGGCGGTTCCAGCGCCTTCGTCACTGCCATCTCGGCGACGGCGTCCACGATCCATGCGAAGTTGGCCTCGCCGACGGAGGCACGCTCGGCGTCCGGCGCAGGATTCATGAAGTCGATCGCGTACGGGACGCCGTCTTCGACGGCGAACTCGACGGTGTTGAGGTCGTAGCCGAGCGCGCGGCAGAGTGTCAGGGCGTCGCGTTCGACGCGCGCGAGCAGCGCCGGGTCGTAGGCCGGTGGATTCTTCACGTACCGATCGGCATGGGGCAGTCGCGGGTCATACGGCATGATGTGGACCTTCTCCTGGCCGATCACATAACACCGGAAGTATTCGTTGAACTTCACCGCGCGCTGCAGGGTCATGCACAACGTGTGCGTCTGGTCGTACGCCGCAAAAAACTCCTTCGACGATCGCACCTGATAGACGTCCCGCCATCCGCCGCCGTCAAACGGCTTCAGGAAGGCCGGGAATCCGACGTAACTGAACACCTCGTCCCAGTTGAGCGGGTACTCAAGATTACGCATCGACTGGTCGGTCGTGCCGGGTGGATGCGTCTTGTGGGGAAGGATCACGGTTGGTGGAATCGCCACGCCGAGCCGGGTCGCCAGCGCGTAGTTGAAGAACTTGTCGTCCGCGCTCCACCAGAAGGGGTTG
This sequence comes from uncultured Solibacteraceae bacterium, assembly GCA_964559545.1. Lineage (GTDB taxonomy): Bacteria > Acidobacteriota > Vicinamibacteria > Vicinamibacterales > SCN-69-37 > SYFT01. The sequence goes on from CAZLJG010000044.1 coordinate 9,230, forward strand.
TTGATGATCGTGGTGCCCGTCAGCGCGGCGTTCTTCAGGAAGGCGCGATAAAACGGAATGTCGTGCGAAATGCGGTCCACGATGACGCGGTACCGCTGCGGCTCATCCATCCGGATGCCGCCAATCGAGACAAACTCGGCGCTCACGCCAGGGATCTTCATCCCGTTGATCTTCTCCACCAGGGCAGGTGGAAAGCTGTTTTCCATCCCGAACAACACGCCGATCGTTGCACTCACGCGGACTCCTTATTTTGGACCCTGGACCCTGGACTTCTGGACCCCTGGACCCCTCACGGTATATACGCTGCTGCCATTTTGACCCACTCGGGCCAGTCGTGTTCCGACCCGTGCCCCCAGACGTGCAGGCTGTGTGGGATGTCCTTCTGGGAGAAGAGGCGCGCCGCATGTTCCGTGTCCGCGCGGCAGATGTCCTTCTCGCCTGTGACGAGCACCCATTTGTTCTGCCGACAGCGTTCCAGGAACCACGGATCAGTCAGATTGGGCAGAAAGTGAGGCGGTGACAGCAGGTACGCGTCTTCATCGAAGTAGCCCTGCAGGAACCGCATGATGTCGAAGGCGCCGCCCATCGTGATGCACGACGTGAAGAGGTCCGGGTGGCGCAACGCCATGACCATCGCGTGGTAGGCCCCGAAGCTGCACCCGGTGACGCCGGCCGTTGCGCTGCCGTTCTGCTGGGCGACAAACGGCATGACCTCGTGAATCAGGTACTGCTCGTAGGCCAGGTACCGGTCGATCCGGTCCCGGGGGCTGACCATCTTCGCGTAGAAGGTTTCTTTATCGAGGGTGCTGACGCAGAAAAGTTGTACGCTGCCGGCATCCAGTTTCCCGGCCAGCGCAGCGACCATGCCGCGGTCCTCGTATTCGAAGAACGCGCCCATCGACGTCGGAAACACGATGATCGGCCGGCCCGCATGGCCGAACACCACCATTTCCATATCCCGTCCGAGTCGTCCTGAGAACCACCGCTGGTACTCGCGCCGCATGATGCCCGATACTACGACAGTTCATGACTCGGCACGACGTACCTTCGAAATGGATCGACGGCCCCAGGAGGGTCACTGTGTGGACACCGGACGTGGTCCAGGGGTCCAGGAGTCCAGGGGGCCAGGCGGCCGAACCCCATCTCCTCATCCTGCATGATGGTCAGAATCTCTTTGAACCTGAACGAGCGCATCGTGAGGGCCATCACTGGAAAGTCGCTGAGACGATGGCGGCGCTGGTGGAGGAAGGGAAGATCCCTCCTTTGGTTGTGGCGGGTGTTGATCATGCCGGCGAAGGTCGGATTACCGAGCTGACGCCGACCGAAGGCACCCACTACGGCGCGGGGGATCTGTGGCGGCATGGCCGGTTCCTGATGGAGGAACTCGTGCCGTACCTCGCGGACGCATACGGCGTGGCGACGGGCCCAGGGGCCCTCGCGCTTGGCGGGTCGTCTTTGGGCGGGCTCGCAACATTGGCGGTGGCTCAGCAATACCCGGGCCGTTTCGGGCGCCTGCTCGTCATGTCGCCGTCAATCTGGTGGGACAACCGGGTGATTCTCCGACGCCTGCACCATCATCCGCTGGTGCCGACGACCCGCGTCTGGCTCGACGTAGGGCACCAGGAAGGGCGTGACACCTTGGCGAATGTCCGGCGCCTTCGACGTCTCCTGCGTGACCAGCTTGATGCCGGCCACCTCGGAGGCGTCGAAGACCCGAACGGCGATCACAGCGAAGATGCGTGGGCGCGACGCTTGCCCGACGCGCT
>CAZLJG010000044.1:11095-15569 GCA_964559545.1 uncultured Solibacteraceae bacterium
TTCTTGACGTAGCGGTCCAGCCAGTTGAGCGTCTCGGCCACCACGTGCATGTTCGACTCGCGCGCAGCGTAGCCGTGTGACTCGTAGGGCAGCGTGACGTAGCGTGCGGTTGCACCGTGGCCCTTGAGCGCCATGTACATGCGTTCCGACTGAATCGGGAACGTGCCCGAGTTGTTGTCGAGCTCACCGTGGATCAGGAGCAGCGGCTCCTTGATCTTGTGCGCGTGGTAAAACGGCGACATCTTCGCGTACACATCCGGCGCTTCCCAGAAGGTGCGCGTTTCGTTCTGAAAACCAAACGGCGTCAACGTGCGGTTGTAGGCGCCGCTGCGGGCCACGCCGGCCGCAAAGATGTCCGAGTGCGCGAGCAGGTTCGCCGTCATGAACGCGCCGTAACTGTGGCCGCCGACGCCGATGCGCGCGCGATCCGCAATGCCTTCATTCACCGCAAAGTCCACGGCCGCTTGCGCGCTGGCCACAAGCTGCTCGACGTAGGTGTCGTTGGCCGTCTCACCCGCGCCGATGATGGGCATCGTCGCCCCGTCAAACACCGCGTAACCCTGCGTCAGCAGGAGGAGGTGGGACGCGCCGCCCACCGTCGTGAAACGATTCGGCGATCCCACGACCTGACTGGCCGCGGCGGCATTGTCGAACTCCTGCGGATACGCCCACACAAACATCGGGAGCCGCTCGCCCGGCTTGTAGCTGGGTGGCAGGTAGATGGTGCCCGACAGTGTGACACCGTCACTGCGCTTGTAGGTGACGAAGCGTCGCTGCACGTCCGACAGTTGTGGATGGGGATCCTTGAACGAGGTGATGGGCGTGACGGTGTTCGTGCCCAGATCGCGAATCACGTAGTTCGCCGGAATCTGGGAGGTCTGCCGCGTCGTGATCATGCGAGCGCCGGCATCTGCCATCAGCAGGGCCACCACCGACTCGTAGCTCTGTTCGTCACTGCGCCACAGCCGCTGCGTCGCGAGGGTGGTCACATTCATCTGGTCCAGGAAAGGCAGGTCGCCTTTGGGCGACGCGCCGGCACCGGTCAGAAAAATCAGGTCGCCGACTTGCAGGACCAGGTTCGATGCCGGACGACGCATCGGGGTTCCGGGGTCGCCGTAGCTATCCTGCTGACCACGCTCCCAGACCTTACGTGGCGTCGAGGACCAGCCCTTGTCGTACACCCAGCTTCGCGTCATGCGCGTCGCGCGGTCCGACTCGGCCACGATGATGACGCCCTTCTCGGTGAACGACACGCCACCAAACCGCCATGCGGTCTTCACGGCTGCGGCCGGTGTTCCGGTAAACGGCGCGGCGAGGGTCATGATCTGATCGCGATGCGACACCTTGTTGCGAATGTCGCCCTTGTCGAGCGCCTCGACCCAGATGAGCGTCGCCGGTTCCAGCGGATGCCACTGCGCGCTCCGCGCACCCTGATGCACACCGTTGACCGGTACGACATCACCCATCGGCACATCGGCGATTTTGCGGACGACCCGGCCGGTGCGATCCCAGACTTCGACATCACGCGGGAAACTGGAGGCGGGCAGCAGGTACGAATACGGTCGTTTGATGCGCGTCGCGATCACGTACTCGCGATTGGTGGAGACCTGCAGTCCCTGATAGATGGCAGGGCGGCCGAAGGGCGTGGCCTTGCCTGAGAGATCCACCCACGCCGGCTGTGACGTGAAGTAGTAATCGTAGAGCTGCTCGTCGTGGGCGCTGGTCAGCAGGTCCTGATAGGTGCGACCTGCGGCGATCGTGCCGAGGTTCTCCTGCATGTTCGGCATCGAGGGCACCACGGGCGCTGTCGGCGCGGCACCCCGTCCCGCCGGAATCATGCTGCAGAGGAATCCGGTCGAATCGTCGAGCCAGCTGCACCCACCGCCTAGGCCGTTGATGCCACGGTCGATGACCGTGTTGATCTGGCCGGTCGCCACGTCCGCGAGCAGCAGCCGGATTGTGTTGGCCGCCGTGTGGGTGATGGCGATCTTCTTCCCGTCCGGAGAAAAACTCGCGCCAAACGACCCGGCCGCCGGCAACGCGAGCTTGCGCTCCGTGCCCGTCGCGACGTCTTTCAGCGTCAGGCCAATCGTGCCGTTCAGTACGTGAGGGCCGTTCGTGAGGGGGCTGATGCGCGAACCGCCCAGTCGCAACATCGGCGACGCCACTTCCGCCAGCGTCGGCATGCTTCGCCGATGCGTCATCAGCATCGTCTTCCGATCCGGCGACAGCTGGACGCCCGGCAACGGCTCGGCGTCCATGATGTCGACGATGACTTTGGGTGGAGTGAGGTACCCGGAGGGCGCTTGCGCGCCAGGGCTCGCTGTCACCAGCGAAACGATCAGTCCAACAGCAGCGGTGGTGAGTAGTCTTTTCATGGAACCCTCCCGGGGCTGGGAGGATTCTACGCGCTTACGCGCGCTCGGAGTACGAGGGCTTCAGCCCTCGTGTTGAACCCGGGGGCTAAAGCCCCCGGGCTCCGTTCTGGTTCCGCTTCTTAACGGTCGCCGCCGCCCCTTCCACCTCGGCCTGGTGCCGCGGGCGCCGCTCCGGTGATCTCGACCGGGCGTCCGTCAATGAAGACGTGGCGCACGCGGGCGCTGGCTTCGAACAGTTCGCCCTCCATCACGACGATGTTGGCGATCTTGCCCTGTTCGATCGAACCGAGCCGGTCGGCCGCGCCGGCGAGCCTGGCGGCGTCGAGGGTCAGGGCGCGAAGTGCCGTGGCCGCCGGCAGGCCGCCATCCTTGATCGTGCGGGTCACGTTGGCGAGGAACGCCGAGGGCGTGAGGGTGCCGCCGCCCGTGAAGCCGAACAACACGTTCGCCTGCGCGAGCTGGGTCGCGGTCTTGGTCGCCTCGGTAATGGCCTGGGCGCCACCGCCGCCGCCACCACCGCCTCGTCCACCACCACCGCCGCCACCCTGAAAGTTCACGCTCAGGATGACGCGGGCGCCGGCCTTCTGCAGGTCCGCGATGCGCTTCCCTGATTCGGCGCCACCGACGATGATCGGGTCGAGGCCGAAGTCCTTGGCCATGATCAGCGAGCGATCGATCTCACGAGCCTGATTCGCGTCAAACGCGGTCGGCATCTGCTTCGCGAGTGCCGGCTTCAGCGCGTCGAGCGACGGCTCCACCAGCGGCCGCGGGCCACGGGCGCCGGTCTTTTCATAGATGGCCGTGGCGTCGCGCTGCCACTGCGCATCCAGGAAGCCCTGACGCGTGAATGCAATCGTGCCGAGCAGCGAGTTCGGGTAGCCCGTGCCGCCGCCGCGCCCGCCGATGTTCACGTGCTGGGCCACAGGGGCCTTCACGACGGCGAGACCGCGCCGGTAGTCCGCGACCGTGCTGATCTGCGGATCGTCGGCTGGGTACATCGTGTTCACCAGCGCGCTCTGGCCCTTGAAGATGCCCTGCGAGGGCACCGCCAGCACCGACGTGATGCCCGCCTGCGCCATCGCCGTCAGAGCCTCGCTGGATTCGACCAGGTTCTGCGCCGACTCATAGTCGGGACGCAGGATCGCCGCGCGCTTCGCGCGCTCGGCTTCCTCGCGATTGGCGAAGGTCTCGCCGGTGCCGCCGCCGCGTCCACCACCACCGCCGCCACGTCCGGCAAACTCGGCGCCGGCCGCCGGGGCCGCTTCCCCGAGTGGCGCCGCGCTGTTCAGGTCGATGAACCCCGGATACACCGTGAGGCCGGCACCGTCAGTGACCAGCGCATCGGCCGGAACGGTCACCGATGCGCCAACCGCCTGGATGACGCCGTCACGGATCAGGACCGTGCCGTTGTCGATCGTGGCGCCCGAGACCGTGACGATCTTCGCACCGCGAATGGCGTAGGTCAGCCCCTGAGGAACGGCCCCGCCGGCGAGAGTGAATGTGAGCACCGCAGCAAGGACCGCGGCGCCCTGAACGAACAGTGATTTCAGGTTGCGCATGTGCATGTCCTCCTACTGCCGACCCATGTAACGGTTGAACAATTCCGTCTGCTTGTTCTGCAGCGGCACATCTTTTCCGGCGATGACCACATGCAGCACACGCGAACGGATTTCCATCGCGTCACCGTTGGTGACGACGAGGTTCGCGACCTTGCCGACTTCGATGCTGCCGACCAGTTTGTCCGCGCCGAAGATCTTCGCCGCGTCGAGTGTCATCGCCTGCAGCGCGCGTTCCTTGCTCAGGCCCCACGCCACCGACATCGCGGCCTGGAACGGAATCAGACGCACCGTCTCGAACCCGCCGCTCGAGAACGCAAACGTCACACCTGCCTTCTCCAGTTCGCCCGCCGCCTGATACGTCGCGGCATGGAAGGTTTCGTCGCCGCCGGCCGGCAGCGCCAGGATCGTGCTGATGATGACCGGCACGTTGGCCGCCTTCAGCGCCGCCGCACTCGCCACGGCCGACGCCGGGCTTGTGCGAATGACGATGTTGACGTTCTGCCGCTGCGCCCACGCGATCGCCTGCGTGATCGCGGC
>CAZLJG010000045.1:0-13730 GCA_964559545.1 uncultured Solibacteraceae bacterium
TGCACATCCGGTACATCGTCATGTCGATGTCATTGCGGCTGCGCGCGGTGTGCAGACGCCCCGCGACATCGGCGCCACACGCGGACACGACCTGGCGTTCGAGGTAGAAGAACAAGTCCTCGTAGGTGCCGTCGTAGGTGGCCGCGCGCACCGCCGCGAGGTCGATGCCGTCGAGCGCGCGCTTGATCGTGCGTGCATCCTCGAGCGACACGATGCCGGTGTCACGCAGCATGCAGAGATGGGCGTAGTGGATGGCCATGAGCGGATCGAGGAACAACGCTTTGGCGTCCTCGAAGTTTTCGTTCAGGACCAGACGGACATAGTCGGGGGAAAACGGCATGCGATCCTTTGCACTGTTCAGCGGGAACCCACGCGGCCAACCGCGCGGGAGGGGAACGCCGCGGCGTCGAGCCACGTCGCGAGCCGGCCCTCCGCGACTTCCATCGCGGAGTTGACGGCCCCCATGAGCTGGGCGTCATCACCCAGCGAGGAAATTTCGAGTCGCGGCAGGTTCGGCACGATGCGCGACACCACGCGACGGAGCGGATGCAGCAGCAGGTCGCCGGCATGGCTCAACCCGCCGCCAAACACAATCAACGCCGGGTCCAGGACCGCCACAATGTTGGCCACCGCGGTACCGAGATAGACGGCGAGTTCTTCGATCACAGCAGCGGCGCGCGCGTCTCCGCCCCGCGCGGCGTCGATGATCACGGCGACGGCTCCGGCGCGATCGCCACCGGGCGCCGCGACACCTTCCACCAACCGCTTCGCATGTTGCCATTCCGGAATCGCCGCGGCACCCACGCGACTCTCCAGGTACCCCCGCTCGCCGAAGTCGGCTTCCCACTCGCGGTAGTCGAGGTTCATGTGGCTGATCTCGCCGGCGTACCAATGGTGCCCACGATGCACCCGCCCGCCGACCACCACACCCGCGCCGACACCGGCGCCAAGCGCGATGAACACGAAGTCCTTGACCTGTCGGGCGCACCCAAGCCACCGCTCGCCCAACGCGGCCATGTTGGCGTCGTTGTCCACGCGAACAGGCGCGTGTAAATGCGCTTCAGCCAACTCGCGCAGCGGGATATCCACCCAGCCCGGAAGGTTGACGGCGTTGATGACGCGGCCGGTCTGCACATCGGTCATGCCGGGTGCGCCAATGCCGACGGCATACAGCTTTGACCGATCGCGCTTTGTCCGCCGGAAGACCTCGTCAACCGCCGTATAGATCTGTTCGAGCGTGGCGGATCCCGACGATGAGTCGGTGGGTTCCTGGTGACGGGCCAGCACCTTGCCCTGCAGGTCGGTCAACGCGACGCGGAGTGTGCGGGAGCCGACGTCAACACCGACCAGATAGCCGAACTCGGAATTGAACTGAAGCATGATGGGCGGGCGTCCGCCTTTGGACGTTCCGATGCCCACCTCATGTAACAGGCCGACTTCCTGAACGAGATCTTCAACGAGCGCGGAGACGGTCGGGGGGCTCAGCCGTGTGGCCTTGGCCAGATCGGCGCGCGAAATCGGCCCCGATTGGCGTACGGCCTCAAGCAACCGTTGTCGGTTGACCCGCCGGGTGTTGAGGGTGCCCCCCGGCCCACCAGCCACAAAGTCCACGTGTATCGTCACAATCGCAGATGCCCGGCTTAGTTCACCTAATTAACAAAGTGAAGACTATACACTTTCAGTGACGCATGACCACTCGTTCCGCCAAGGGAGCCACTCGTCCCCCCAGCCCCCACCGGCGCAACGTCGCCGGCTCACTGATGGCCTTCTTTCGACGTCGGCCGCGCCTCGTGCGCTTCGTCCTGATTCCCCTGGGCATCCTGATGCTGCTCTCGGGCATCACACTCGCCTTTCTCTGGTCCTCGTATGCCGCCCAGATCGACGCGCGGTTGGCAGGCGAACAGCGGACGATTCCGCGGATTTTCGGCCGGCCGTTTGAATTGCGCGGCGGACAGGGCCTGACCCCGAAACAGCTGGAGGAACGGCTGAACGACGTCGGGTATGCGCGCCGCGACGCGATCACCGGCACCGGCGAATTCGCCATCGGGGAGAACGTTGTGCGCCTGGCCCCCCGCACCGAGCGCGAGGGCCTGCGCGTTGTGCGCGTCGAGTTCTCTGCCGGCGCTACCCCGGTCATCACCAAGCTGGTCGATGACGCGACCAGCAAACCCACGGGTCCGGTGACGCTCGAAGCGCCGATGCTCACCGCGTTTGCCACGGGCGAAAAGCGACGCTACACCCCGCTCGCCTCCATCCCCGAGCGGATGCGACACGCCGTCCTCGCGATCGAAGACCGACGCTTTTACGACCACCCGGGCGTGGACGTCATCCGGTCTGTGGGTGCGGTGTTCACCAACCTGTTCGGCGATCGCGAATACCTGGTCGGTGGCAGCACACTCACGCAACAGATCGTCAAGAACACCTTCCTGACACGGGAACAGACGATGAAGCGGAAGCTGCAGGAACAGCTGATGGCCATCGTCCTGGAGTCGCGGCTGTCGAAGGATCAAATCTTCGAGCTGTATCTGAACGACATGGTGCTGGGTCAACGCGGCCCGTTTGCCATTCACGGCGTCGCGGAGGCCGCGCGCATTTTTTTCGGCAAGGACGTACGGAACGTCTCGCTCGCGGAGGCCGCCACGATCGCCGGCTTGTTGCAGTCCCCGTCACGCCTCTCGCCGTTCAGAAATCCAGAGCGTGCCGTCGAACGGCGGAACGTCGTGCTGAGTGCGATGGTCGAAGCCGAGTACATCACGCAGGAAGAAGCCGCGGCCGCGCGCAAGGCGCCGCTGGGTCTGGCCGCACGCGCCTTGGAGAATGAAGCGCCCTACTTCGTGGACTACGTCAGCCGGCTGGTCAGCGAACGACATGACGGCCTCTTTGAGTCGGACGGCGCGGTGGACGTGTATACGACGATCGACATGCACCTGCAGCGCATTGCGCAGGAAGCCGTCGGCGAAGGTGTGGTCTCGCTCGACAAACAGCTCGCGGGCCGCAAGCGCACGGGACAGGTTCAGGCGGCGCTCGTCGCGGTCGATCCCCGCACCGGAGAAATCCTCGCGCTGGTGGGTGGCCGGTCGTACAGCCAGTCGCAATTCAACCGCGCAGTGACCACCCGTCGACAGCCGGGCTCGATCTTCAAGCCGTTTGTGTATCTCGCCGCCTTCGAGCACATGGTCGAAGAGGGCGCACCGGGTCCGACCCCGGCGACGATCGTCCTCGACGAACCCACCATCTTCATGGACGGCGACAAGCCGTATGAACCTGGAAACTATCGCGACGAATATGACGGCCCCATCACGTTGCGTCGCGCGCTTGCGATGTCGCGCAACATCCCGGCGATCAAGATCGCGGAGGAGACCGGCTATCAGAAGGTCGCCGACCTCTGGAAATCGATTGGTGTCGGCACGCGGGCGCAACCCTTCCCATCCATTGCGCTTGGCGTGTTCGAAGCCTCGCCGCTCGAACTGGCGACGGCCTTCACCATCTTCACCAACGGCGGGCGGTTGCGCCCCTTGCGCGCGATGACGCGCATCGTCGAAAACGGCAAACCCCGGCAGGTCACGGCCGGGTCCACCAAGGACATCGCGCGTCCGGACACCACGTTTCTGGTGACCAACATGATGCGCGCCGTCATGAACGAGGGCACCGGCGCAGGCGCGCGCAATCAGGGGTTCCGACTCAACGCTGCCGGCAAGTCCGGGACGACCAACGATCTGCGCGATGCGTGGTTTGTCGGCTTCACGCCTGAGTTGCTCACTGTCGTCTGGGTGGGCTTTGACGACAACACCCCCGTGGGTCTGGGCGGCTCGCAGGCGGCTTTGCCGATTTGGTCCTCGTTTATGCGCCGAGCGCTCGCGGCCCGCGCCGATCAGTCATTCAGTGTGCCGGACGGCATCGTGTTCGCCGACATCGATCCGCTGACCGGTCAACTGGCCGGCCCGTTTTGCCCGCGCCGCATCTCCGAGGCCTTCCTCGAAGGTACCGATCCGTGGGAGCAGTGCCACCTGCATCGCAATTGATGTCTCTGATCATCCGGAACGCGGTGATCCTCACCATGAACGACGCATGGGACGTCGTCTCCGGCGATGTGCACGTCGTTGATGGCCGCATCGTTGCGCTCGGTGCCCTCGCGCCAGACACGCGGGCCGACCGAACCATTGATGCCGGCGGGGGCTACGTGCTCCCGGGGTTCGTGCAGACACACATTCATCTGTGTCAGACGCTGTTTCGCGGATCCGCCGATGACCTGCCGCTGCTCGCCTGGCTGAAAACTCGCGTGTGGCCGCTTGAAGCCGCGCATACGGATGACTCGCTTCGCGTCTCTGCCAGATTGGCAGCCGCTGAACTGCTTGCCGGTGGCACGACGACCGTGCTGACGATGGAGACGGTCCATGGCACCGACGCCGTGTGTGACGCGCTTGTCCCCACCGGACTGCGCGCCATTGTCGGCAAGTGCCTGATGGACGTGGCGGGTGATCAACCGGCGCGCCTGCGCCAGTCAGCCACCGCCGGCCTTGATGAGGCGCTGGCCTTGCATCGGCGCTGGCATGGCGCGGCGAACGGACGGCTCCGCATCGCCCTGGCACCACGCTTCGCGATTTCGTGCACGCGCGATCTGCTCGCGATGACGGCTGCCGCCGCCGAATCCCACGGATTGCTCGTGCACACACATGCGTCGGAACAACGCGAGGAAGTGGACGTGGTCCGTCGCGCCACGGGCCTCGACAACATGGCGTATCTCGATTCGGTCGGACTCGCCACGTCGCGGCTGTGCGCCGCCCACTGCGTGTGGGTCACCGACCAGGAGCAGGCCATGATGGCCGAGCGCGAGGTCAAGGTGCTCCACTGCCCGAGTTCCAACCTCAAACTCGGAAGCGGCGTGGCGCCGGTGCCCGAAATGCGCACGCGCGGCATCAATGTGTCGCTCGGCGCCGATGGCGCCGCGTGTTCGAACACCCTCGATATGTTTCAGGAGATGCGCCTGGCCGCGACCCTGCAGGCGATGCGGCTCGGCCCTGGCCACTTGACGGCCCGCGATGTGGTGTCGATGGCGACCCGCGAGGGCGCTCGGGCATTGGGGCTGGACGCGGACATCGGCTCGGTCGAACCCGGCAAAAAGGCCGACCTCGTCGTCGTCTCCCGCAACGGCCTCCACCAGCAACCGGCGCTCGACCCCTATGCGACGCTGGTCTACGGCTCACGGGCGTCGGATGTGGAATACACGCTGGTCGACGGGCAGGTCGTGGCCGAACACGGCCACGCCGTCTGGGCGGATTCCGGAGCGCTGGTGGCCGAATCCCGGGAGGCCGCCCGGCTCCTCCGCGACAGGGCCTGGGCTATACTTGATTAGCAGTCGCGAACGACGAGTGCTAAAGCCATGAGTACCACTGACCTGACCGATCGCCAACGCCGGATCCTTGCGCGCCTGGTCTCGGACTATATCGAGCAGGGCGAGCCCGTGTCGTCTGCCTGGCTGGCCGAACATTCGGGCCTGGGCCTCTCGTCGGCCACGGTGCGCAACATTCTGGCGCGCCTCGAAGAACAGGGGCTGGTGCGCCAGCCGCACACCTCCGCCGGCCGCGTACCGACCGATGCCGGGTATCGCCTGTATGTGGATTCGTTGCTGCAGTCGCGGCGCCGGGTGAAATCGGGGCCGGATCTGGAATCGCGCTTCCGCCGCACAGGGTCGACCGGCGATCTGCTCGAGAGCGTGTCTCAGGAGTTGGCCCGAGCCTCGCACCAGATCGCGTTTGCGTTGACGCCATCGAGTCCGACCGTGCGCCTGCGCCATATCGACTTCGTGAGCCTCGACAGCCACCGCGTGCTCGTGATCGTGGTGGCGACGGGTAACCAGATCACGCACAAGGTGGTGGAAACCGCGGAGCCGTACGACGTCGCCGTTCTGCAGAAGGCCGCGCAGTACATCAACGCCGAGTTCGCCGGCCTGACATTGATTGAAGCGCGCGAAGCGCTGGTGGCCCGGATGCGGGAAGAGCGGATGCTCTATGACGCGCTGATGACCCGGGCGCTGCAACTCGCGCAGACCGGCCTCGATCTCGCGACGCCCGAAGAGACCGTCGTCATCCAGGGCACGTCGTTCCTGTTTGAAGGGGCCATGGGTGCCGCGGGAGATCGCGAACAACTCACCTTGGAAACGCTTCGGGCGCTATTCCGGCTGCTCGAAGAAAAACATCGCCTGGTGGAACTGCTCACCTCCTACATCGAGTCCGACGGCCTGACGGTCGTCATCGGGTCGGAGCACGTGAGTCCGGATATGCATCCGTTCAGCCTGGTGGCGTCCACGTTCAACGATGGCCAGCGCACCGGCACGGTCGGGGTGATCGGCCCCACGCGCATGCGGTATCAACGCGCCATCTCGGTGGTGGATGGCGTGTCACGCGCCGTGACCAGGGTTTTGGAAGGGCACTAACGCAGAAGTATGACTGAAGAGACGACAGACACGCCGGCAAACGGCGAAGCACACGACCAGACGACGATCGACGTCGCGGCGCTCCAGAAGGATCGCGACGAGACGTACGACCGCCTGCTGCGGATCACGGCTGAGTTCGACAACTACCGGAAGCGCACCGATCGGGAACGTCGCGACCTGTCCGACTTCCTCACGATGGACGTCGTGCGCGACATCCTGCCCGTGATCGACGACCTTGAACGCGCCATGTCGGCGGCGAAGGGCCTTGAGGCCAATCCCGAGCTGGCGGCGTATCACCAGGGCATCACCCTGATTCATCGACAGCTGCTCGATCAACTGCGCAAGCGCAACGTCGAACCACTCGACGTGGTGGGCGTGGCGTTTGATCCCGAATGGCATGAAGCGGTCGCCGATGAACCCGCTGACGGCCGGCCGGATGGCCAAATCACCGCTGAGTTCAGGCGCGGCTACCGCATTGGGGCCAAGCTCCTGCGGCCGGCGATGGTGAAGGTGGCCAAGGCGTGAGCCAGCGGGACTACTACCAGGTACTCGGGGTCTCGCGCACCGCCAGCGAATCGGAAATCAAGAGCGCCTATCGCAAGCTGGCGCTCCAGTTTCATCCCGATCGCAATCAGGGCAATCCTGAGGCCGAAGAGAAGTTCAAGGAAGCGGCGGAAGCCTATTCCGTGATCGGTGACGCCGACAAACGCGCGCGGTACGACCAGTTTGGTCATGCCGGCGTGTCGGGCGCCGGCCAGGGTGGACCGGGCATGAACCCGGACATCTTCGGCGACTTCTCCGACATCCTCGGCGACTTCTTCGGATTCGGCGGAGGCGGCGGTCGTCGCGGTGGCCCCGTACGCGGCAGCGATCTGCGCTTCGATCTGGAGATCGCATTCGACGAGTCGTTCCGCGGTGTCGAGACGCCCATCCAGATTCCTCGCGAAGAAGCGTGTGAACCCTGCAGTGGATCCGGCGCGGCGCCAGGCTCATCACGTGAGACGTGTCCGCAGTGTGCCGGCCGCGGCCAGCTCCGCTACCAGCAGGGCTTCCTCGTTGTCTCGCGTCCGTGCGGACAGTGCCGGGGCACCGGGCAGATCATTCCGAAACCGTGTACCTCCTGTCGCGGAACGGGCCGCCAGATGCGCGACCGCAAGGTCACCGTGCGAATCCCGGCCGGCATTGCCGACGGGCAGCGGCTTCGGTTGCACGGCGAAGGCGAACACGGCGCGCAGGGTGGACCGCCCGGCGACCTCTATGTGGTGGTGCACGTACGTCAGCACGCGAATTTTGTGCGTGAAGGCGACGACCTCTACATGGAAGTGCGCGTGCCGTACCCGATCATGGCGCTCGGCGGTACGTTCAAGGTGGAGGGGCCTGACGGGTCGATCGACGTCAACGTCTCCGGCGGTTCCGCCAACGGCACGCTGGTGTCCTTCAAGGGCAAGGGCATGCCGAACGTCTCCGGACGTGGCGCCGGTGCGCTCCATGTGCGGCTCGTGGTCGATGTGCCGAAGAAACTCTCGAAGGATCAGAAAAAGCTCATCGAACAGCTCGCAAAGACGATGCCTGTGGAGACGCTGGCGGCACGCGACGTCGATGGCGACAGTGATGAGAAGCCCTTCTTTGAGCGTGTGAAGGATCTCTTTGGCTGAGTCACGCCCGGAACGAATCTACGCCGGTCTCGATGTGTCGGGATACGACGACCCCGACTTCGTGCTGGCGGAAGTGGACGACTGGTCTCCTACCGCAGTGGACGACTCGGGTGCCGCGCTGCGAATCTTCTTCAGCACTGCCGACGATCGAACCGCCGCCGAGACACATCTCCGTGCGGTGATGCCTCAACTCGTCTGTGCGGCGATCGACGTGGCCGATGAACACTGGGCCGAACGGAGCCAGGCCGCGTTGACGGCCGTGCGCGTCGGCAACCTGAGTGTCGCGCCGCCGTGGGACATCCCCACCGATGGCACACAGGTCATCGTGATTCTGCCGTCCATGGGCTTCGGCACCGGGCACCACGCCTCAACACGGCTGTGCCTGGCGTTGCTGCAGCAGGACATCCAGACCGGCCGCCGTGTGTGCGACGTTGGCACCGGCTCCGGCGTGTTGGCCATCGCGGCGTTGCGTCTGGGTGCCGCGAGCGCCATTGCTGTGGACTACGACATGGACGCGATCGTCTGTGCGCGCGAGTCCGCCGAACTCAACCACATCACGTCGGGCCTCGACATTCGTCAGGTGGATCTCGACGTGGAAGGCACCGTGGTCGGCGCTCCATTCGACCTCGTCCTCGCCAATCTCACCGGCGGCCTGCTCATCCGCCTTGTGGACCGCCTCGTCGCCATGACCGTCCCAAGCGGCGCACTCATCCTCAGCGGCATCACCACAGCGGAAGCCGACGATGTGATCGCGGCCTTCGTGGGCGCCGGCTGTCAGGTCGTTGAACGCCGCGATGAAGACGGCTGGGTGGGATTGCGGCTGCGCACAAACTCCACGACCTCCGGCAGCTTCGAATCCGTGAAGTGACCGCGGTCCGTGAACTCAAAATAGGAACACTTCAGTTGCGCCGCCACGTGGCGGGGCTCGGCGATCGGAATATGGGGATCGTCGGTCGAGTTGTAGATCGCGATGAACTGCTGATTGTCGCGAATCGCCTGCCACTGCCACGGCGCCGCGTAGTACCCGCTCTGCGCCTCGAAGCTGTCGCCCAGATCCGTGTGGCACACGCCAACCAGGATTGACCCGAGCAGCGCATGAGTCTCCGCGTAGCGCATCGCCGCGACCGCGCCTGACGAGTGACCAATCAGAATCGTGTGTTCGTCGGCACCGAGTGACTCCAGGAACGGCAACCAGTGCGACGCGCGTGCCTTCACGCTGTCGGGGAACTGTCGATTAATGACGTCCAGGCCCAGCGCCTGCAGTTCGCGCTCCACCCACGGATACCACCCATCAGCGGGACTGCAGCCGCCGTTGCCAGGAATGATGATCGCTTTCGGCGCCACTACGTCCAGCCCCACGCCGCCCACAGCAGTGTCATCGCGACCGCAGGTGCGGACTCCGCACGCAGGGTACGCGGGCCGAGGGACACGGCGTGCGCCCGGTGCGTCGCGAACGTCGTCAGTTCACCCGCGCTCCAGCCGCCCTCAGGCCCAACCAGCACCAACGCGGTCGATGGGCGCGCGACTGTTCGCCAGTACGGCAGCAGCCCATCGGCCACCGCGGCCGGCTCCACACACGCCAGCGTCATGCCCGCCGCACCGGCGTCCCCCGCCTGCGACCACAGGGCCTCAAGTGGCGTCACCGGGGAAATTGTGGGCACCACGGCGCGGCCGCACTGCTTGGCCGCCGCCACCGCCACGCGATGCCAGCGGTCCACCGCGCGATCGTCCCGCCACGCTTTGGACGGCACCACCACATGGTCGGTCACAATCGGCCTGATTGTCGTGACACCCATCACCGTCGCGTCGCGCACCACCGCGTCCATCTGATCACCCTTGAGCACACCGACGACCAGCGTGACCGTGACCGCAGGTTCAGGCACCGGACTCACTTCGCGCTCAATAACCAATGACACGGAGGATTTGGCAATCCCGCCAACGTGCGCGCGCCACTCACGCCCCCGTCCGTTAAAGACATGGACGGTGTCCGCCACGCGCACACGCAGGACACGCGTCAGATGATGCGCCTCATCACCCACGACATCGATGCGGGTTGAAGCGGCATCCATGTCCTCAATCCAAATCCTCAATCCTCAATCCTCATTCGTCAATCCCTCTGATATTCTCTCCGCACATGGTGTTTCGCGGCCAGACCCTTGGCAAGTATCGAATCATTGAGCCACTGGGCAGTGGCGGGTTCGGCACCGTGTATCTGGCAGAGGATACGTGGATCGACAAGCGCGTGGCGCTCAAAGTGCCCCACCGCCAGAATCTGGACTTCGGTGAACTCCTCAAGGAGCCGCGCCTGCTCGCGGCCCTCGGTCACCCCAACATCGTCACCGTCATCACCGCGGAGAAGCAGGACAACGTCTTCTTCATCGTGATGGAGTACGTCCCGGGCGAAACACTTGAGACCCTGATCGTGCACAAGGGTGCGCTGGAACTCATGCAGGCGCTCGATTACACGGCGCAGATCTGCAACGCCGTGGAACACGCGCACAAACACAACATCCTGCACCGTGACCTCCGGCCCGCGAACGTGTTCGTCACTGAAAAGGGCCTGGTCAAGGTCGGCGACTTCGGCACGTCGCGCGTGCTCGAACTCGCGGCCCACGGCACCACCGTCATCGGCAGTCCACCCTACATGGCCCCCGAGCAGTTCGAGGGCCGCGCGGTGTTTGCGTCCGACCTCTATTCCATCGGCGTGACGATGTATCAGATGTTGACCGGAACACTGCCGTACGACACCCCGGCACCGGCGGACCTTGTGCGTCTCAAACGCGGCGAACTTGTCACGCCGCCGCGCGAACGCAACAGCAGCATCCCCAAAGTCATCGACGACATCGTCATGCGGGCGCTCTCTCCTGACGTCGGCACGCGGTATCAGCGAGCCGAGGAAATGCTCAACGACCTGCTCGCGGCCCGGCGCGACCTCGTGCGCAAGCCGCCGCCGCAGGTCGCCACCCCGCCTGCGCCCGCGGGTGCCGGCGCCTCGCCGCGACCGTCACCAGCGCCACGCCCGGCTCCCACACCCACCCGCCTGCGCACGCAAGGACCTCCCACCG
Source organism: uncultured Solibacteraceae bacterium (assembly GCA_964559545.1). GTDB lineage: Bacteria > Acidobacteriota > Vicinamibacteria > Vicinamibacterales > SCN-69-37 > SYFT01. Next base: position 11,154 of record CAZLJG010000045.1, read on the forward strand.
CACGATTTTGTTGGCAGTGCCGAAAACCCCTGCCCGCGCGTGGCACGCGCTGCCCATTTTGTGGCGAAGCGCAGTGAGCGATGGCCGCGATACCCTCCCGGAGGATTAGAATGGGAGGCGGCTTTTTGAGTTGAAGGGAGTACGGACGATGGCATTCAGCGGCACCGGCAAAGTGTGGATGAACGGCAAGCTCGTGGACTGGGCGAATGCGACGATGCATGTCGCGTCCCACGTCATTCACTACGGTTCGGGCGTGTTCGAAGGTGCGCGCTGTTACAGCACGCCCAAGGGGTCCGCCTGCTTCCGTCTGGATGCCCACATGCGTCGCCTCTACGACTCCGCGCGGATCTATCGGATGGACTACGCCATCGGCCAGGAAGAAATGACGACGGCCGTCCTCGATACGATCAAGGCGAACGGACTACCCGCGTGTTACATCCGGCCGCTGATCTATCGCGGGTACAACGCGCTTGGCGTGAACCCGCTGCCCTGTCCCGTTGATGGCCTGATCCTCGTCTGGGAATGGGGTGCGTATCTCGGCGCCGACGCGCTGGAGAACGGCGTGGATGTGCGCGTCAGCTCGTGGACGCGCAGCGCCCCGAACACGTTCCCGGCGATGGCCAAGTCGGTCGCCAATTACGCCAACTCCGGCCTAATCAAGATGGAAGCGGTGGTCGAAGGCTTCAGCGAAGGCATCGCGCTCAACCCGGGCGGCATGTTGAGCGAAGGCAGCGGCCAGAACCTGTTCCTCGTGCGCGACCATGTGCTGTACACGCCGACGATGTCGTCGTCGGTGCTGCCGGGCATTACGCGTGATTCGGTGATGACGCTGGCGCGCGACCTGGGCTTCGAAGTGCGGGAGGCGCAGTTGCCGCGCGAGATGTTGTACATCGCCGACGAAGTGTTCTTCGTGGGTACGGCGGCGGAGATCACGCCGATCCGGTCGGTCGACAAGATCACGATCGGGTCCGGCAAGCGTGGCCCCGTGACTGCGGCCCTGCAGCAGTCCTTCTTTGACTACATCAACGGTGCCGTCGAGGATCGCCACGGCTGGCTGACCTACGTGGACGTGCCCGTCGCGGCCCGGTAACCCCATGACACACCGGGCGGCGTTTGATGCGCTTCTCGTGGAAGCCGCGACCAAGCGGGCGTCCGACGTGCACCTGCGCGTCGGGCAGCCGCCGCTCGTGCGCGTGAATGGCGACCTCGAACGCTGGACGTCATCGCCCACGGTCACCCGCGAAGATCTTGAGTCGCTGATCAGCGTGTGGCTTGATGCGGATCAGCTGACGCGGCTCGATCGCATCCAGGAAGTCGACTTTGCGTGGTCGTTGCCGGGCGTGGGCCGGCTGCGCGCCAGTGTCTTCCGTGAACGCGGTCAGCCCGCGGTGGCGCTGCGCCTGATCCCCGCACACATTCCGCAGTTGGATTCACTCGGCTTGCCGGCGTCGGTCGCGTCGCTGGTCACCGAGTCGCGAGGCCTGGTGTTGGTGACCGGCGCCACCGGCAGCGGCAAGAGCACCACGCTGGCCGCACTGGTGGCCGCGATCAACCGATCGCGCAAAGTGCACATCCTCACCATTGAGGATCCGATTGAGTTTGTGCATCACGATGACCAGGCGGTCGTCAGCCAGCGCGAAGTCGGCATTGACGTCCCGTCGTACGCTGCCGGCCTCAAGAGCGCGCTGCGCCAGGACCCTGATGTCATCCTCCTCGGCGAGTTGCGTGACGCCGAGACCATCGAGACGGCGCTGGTCGCCGCCGAGACCGGGCATCTGGTGCTGTCCACGCTGCACACGCTCGATGCGCCTGAAACGATCAACCGCATCGTGTCGGTATTTGCGCCGCACCATCAGGGCCAGATCCGTCACCAGCTGGCGCGTGTGTTGCGGGCCGCGATTTCGCAGCGACTGCTGCCGAAGGCCGACGGTCAGGGACGCGCCCTCGCGGCGGAAGTCATGGTGTCCACGCCATACATCCGCGACTGCATCGCCGACCGCGACAAGACCTCCCTGCTGGCGAGCGCCATCGTGTCCGGTTCGCACGAATACGGCATGCAGAGTTTCGACCAGTCGATCCTCGCGCTGACGCAGTCCAACAGCGTCTCGGTGGAAGAAGCGCTGCGCTGGGTCACGAACGTCGAAGAGTTCAAGATGCGGCTGCGCGGCATTACGCCCGGCAGCGCCTCGTTCCGCCGGTGACCCAGACGCGCGTGGCGGCACTGCGGATGCTGACGCGCCGCGACTACACGGCGTTCGAACTCCGCGAAAAGCTGCTCGCCAAGGAACACGCCCCCGACGACATCACCGCGGCGCTCGACAGCCTCATCGCCGACGGCTTTCTCGACGAGCGGCGGGTCGCCACGAGTTTCGTGCGCGTGGCGTCATCCGTGAAGGGCCGCGGCCGGCTCCGCATTGCCAGGGAACTCGAGGCACGCGGGATCAGCAAGGCCATCATCCGCGAGGCCCTCGACGCGCTCCCGGCCGAGGATGAAGCTGAGTCCATCCGGCGCTTCCTGGAGCGCAAACGGCTCCCCCGACACCTGCCGGCCCCCGACCATCGGCGCCTCTTCGCCCA
>CAZLJG010000045.1:13830-15452 GCA_964559545.1 uncultured Solibacteraceae bacterium
TGTCATGACTGCCCGAGAGATCCGCCAGAGTTACCTTGATTTTTTTGCCCAGCGCGGGCACCGCGTTGTCAGTTCCTCGCCGCTGGTGCCGACGGATGATCCGACCCTGCTGTTCACCAACGCCGGGATGAACCAGTTCAAGGATGCGTTTCTGGGCAAGGACCGTCGCGACTACGTGCGCGCCACGACGGTGCAGAAGTGCATGCGGGTCAGCGGCAAACACAACGACCTCGACAACGTCGGCCCGTCGCTGCGGCATCACACGTTCTTCGAGATGCTCGGGAACTTTTCGTTCGGCGATTACTTCAAGACTGACGCGATTCCGTTTGCCTGGGAACTGCTGACGAAGGTCTGGGGCATCGATCCTGCCCGCCTGTATCCGAGCATCTTCAAGGGCGAGGGCGGCATTCCGCGGGACGATGAGTCGTTTGCGGTGTGGTCGGCACTGGTGCCGCCGAGCCGGATCGCGGAACTGGGCGCCGCCGACAACTTCTGGTCGATGGGCGACACGGGGCCGTGTGGCCGGTGTTCGGAGATCTACTTCCATCGCGGCGATGACATTCCGTGCGGTGAATCGGTCTGCCGCGGGATCGAGTGCAGCTGTCAGCGGTACATCGAAATCTGGAACAACGTGTTCATGGAGTTCGACCGGCAGTCGGACGGAACGCTGAATCCCCTGCCCGCGTTGTCGGTGGATACCGGCATGGGCCTTGAACGAATCACCACAGTGATTCAGGGCAAGCTGGCGACGTACGACACCGACCTGTTCACGCCAATCCTCGCGGCGATTGCCACGCGTGCGGGACGACCGTACACGGCCAGCTCCGAGACTGACCACCCCGACATCTCGATGCGGGTGATCGCGGACCATCTGCGGGCGATGACGTTCCTCATCGGCGACGGCGTGTTGCCCTCCAACGAGTGGCGCGGATACGTGCTGCGCAAGATCATGCGGCGCGCCATGCGCCACGGCAAGAAGCTCGGCTTCACCGACCCGGTGCTGCACGAACTCGTGGACACCGTCATCGCCGAGATGGGTGACGCGTATCCCGAACTGAGGACCAATCGGGAGGCGATTGTCCGCACCGTGCGCGCCGAGGAGGAACGGTTTGACGTGGTGTTGACGTCGGGCCTCCCGAAGCTTGAGGAACTGCTCGACCGCACTGTAGCCGCAGGGAAAAAGGTCGTGCCCGGTGAGGATGTCTTCCGGCTCTACGACTCACTCGGTGTGCCTAGGGATTTTGTCGAAGACATTGCGGGGCAGCGGGGTTTGAGAGTCGACAGCGAAGCGTACGACTCGGCGATGGCTGAACAGCGAGATCGGGCGAGATTTGCGAGTGCCTTCAAGAACGTCCAGATCTCCTTTCCGTTGCCGTCTCCTCCATCAGGCGAAAGCGGTTCGTTCGACGAAATGCTGAACGGAAGTTCTGAGTTCGTTGGCTACAACAAACTTGAGAGCCTGACGAGAATTGTTGCAATTTTCGACGACTCTACGGCACGGGTGGACTCTCTCGGCGCCAACGCATCCGGATGGGTCGCACTGGAATCGACGCCCTTCTATGTTGAATCGGGGGGCCAGGTATCAGACCAAGGTCGCCTACTAGCTGGCGGTGACGAAGCGG
>CAZLJG010000046.1:0-1169 GCA_964559545.1 uncultured Solibacteraceae bacterium
CGCCCTGTGGACGTGAGTTGGCTCGCACAGGACGTGATCGCGGCAAACGCGCAGGTGCTGGCGACCTCCGGCATTCAGGCTGAGGTCACATCCGCGGCCGATCTCCCTCTGGTGACCGCCGACGAAGAGGCGCTGCGGCGCGTGCTCAACAATCTTGTCGGCAACGCCGTGAAATACGCGGCGGAGGGTCGATGGGTTGGCATCCATGTGTCGCGGCAACAGACCGACGGTCGCGACGAAGTTTGGGTGGAAGTGTCGGACCGCGGGCCGGGCATCGCCTCCGGGGATCTGCCGCACCTGTTCGAGCCGTTTTATCGCGGCCGCGAAGTGGTGGAACGTCAGATACACGGCAATGGCCTCGGCTTGAGCCTGGTGGCGCGCATCGCGGAAGCGCACCGCGGCTCCGTCGCTGTCACCAGCACGCCTGGCGCCGGCGCGACCTTCACGCTGAAGTTGCCGGTCGAGTAAGCACGAGTGTCCATCCTCCCCCGCGTCCGCCGTGTCCTGCTCGTCGAAGACGAACCCGGCCTTGTCCTCACATTGACGGATCGGCTCAAGAGCGAGGGGTATGAGGTCGGATCCGCGTCCGATGGGCCCGCGGGCCTCGAGCGGGCGACGCGTGAACCCTGGGATGTGATTCTTCTGGACGTCATGCTGCCTGGCTCGAGCGGCTTCGACGTCTGCCGCGACCTGCGCCAGCGCGGCATCACTACACCGGTCATCATGCTCACGGCGCGCGGCCAGATCGTGGACAAGGTCCTCGGCCTGAAACTCGGCGCTGACGACTATCTCACCAAGCCGTTCGACATGCTCGAACTCACGGCGCGCATCGAAGTGCAACTCCGTCGCGCCACGGCGGGGGCTTCAGGACAAACCACCGCACACTTCGGCAACATCGTCGTGGACTTCCGCAAGGCCACGGTCATGCGGGATGGCGCGCCGATCGAACTCTCCGCTCGCGAGTTTCTTTTGCTCAAGTACTTCATCGAACACCGCGAGGCGACGCTCACGCGTGATGAACTGCTCAACGAAGTGTGGGGCTACCACTCGATGCCGTCCACGCGCACGGTGGACGTGCATGTCGCGTGGCTGCGCCAGAAGGTGGAGCCCAATCCCCGCAACCCGCAGTACATCCTGACGGTCCACGGCCTCGGCTACAAGTTCGTCGG
>CAZLJG010000046.1:1269-9704 GCA_964559545.1 uncultured Solibacteraceae bacterium
GCCCCGAACACCAGATGACCGTAGTTCGGAATCTGCGCGATCCACTCAGCCTCTTCCGGTGTGCGGGAGAGCACGATGGCGAGCAGACCCATCATGGGTCCGGGCAGCAGGACGGCGAGCCTCCCCCGCACAGACTTCACGCCAGTGCGGTATTGCGCGGCCGCCACAGCCGATGCTTCGGCACCCAGCCACGGCACCCGCGGCAACCCCGCCAGTGGGTGTGCGCCACGGCGACGGGCCTGACCGTCGCCGGCGTCGAGCAATCGCTGGTGCACAAGGCCGGACAGGAGATAGAGAATGGCGGCCTGCACCCACAACGCGCCGACCCAGGCCAACGCGCGTCCAGGCGCCCGCCCCACAGTGGCCGCCGCGAGAGCCTGACCAAACATCTCGGACGGCAACGCGCGCGTCCAGGCCGGCAGGGCTGACTCTACCCGTTCGATCGAAAACCCTTCTGTCTTCCGTCCCTCAGCTCGAGCATCACGTTGTTCCTGAGCGGCATTGCCCACAAACAGGTGCGGCAGCAGTCCCACCACCGAGATGACTGCGACAAACGCCAGCGTGGACCACTCAGCACGGCGACGATCGCGCATCAGCCAGGTCGCCAGAAAACTCACGAGCGCACTCAGCGACAGCAGCACCGCGAGGAGCGCCAGCGCGCCGATGACCATGATTGCGCCCGCGCCAACCGCGCCGCCCACCGCGAGGGCGGCGGTCATGAGCAGCAGCGCCGGCACAATGACGAAGATCCAGGGATCGGCAATACCAGCCTGCACTTCCACAAAGTGCAGGATGCGGCGACTGATCGGTAGCAGGAGCAGGCGCGCGTACTTCGATCCCGATTGGGTGCTTACACCAAGGGGCATGAACGTCACGATCAACAACTGCGCCGCCAACACGGCGCGACAGACGATGATCACGACTTCTGATGACGGGCCTCGTTTGGCGAGGGCGAGACCACCAGCGACACCGCCGAAACCGAGGGCGATGACGGATCCGATGGAGAACACCACGATGGCCACCGGTGCCACCAGCGCGAGCAGACGCGAGACTTGCTCAAGCGTGTCGCGGCGCTTCGAGCCGCGAACGCCGTTGAGCAACAGCCGCCAGCGCAACCAGGCGAACGCGCGCAGCTGCCTCATCCGGCGAGCCAGCCCATGACGGGCGCTGCGGACCTTTCGGCGCCCACCAGTTCCAGAAACATCTCTTCGAGGGTCTTGCCAACGCCGATCCCGGCTCGGAGTTCATGCATCGGGCCCTGTGCCACGAGTTTGCCGCGCTGGATGACGCCGATGTGGTCGCAGAGCCGTTCCACAATTTCGAGGATGTGCGAGGTCAGGAAGACCGTGCCGCCCCCGCGCACAAACTGCGAGAGCAGTTCCTTGATCTGCCGGGACGCCACCGCGTCGATGCCTTCGAAGGGTTCGTCGAGAAACAGCAGGCGTGGCGCCGGCAATAACGCGGCCGAGAGCGCCAGCTTCTTGCGCATGCCGTGGGAATAGTCGGCCACCATGTCACCGGCAGCCCCGTTCAGGTCCATCAACGTCAGCAGTTCCTCCGACCGCGCGCGCAGACTGGCCGCGTCCAGGCCGTGGACCTGCCCCACAAACGACAACGTCTCGGCGCCGGTGAGTCGATCGAACAGCGCGAGGTCCTCAGGCACCACACCAATGCGTTTCTTGACGGCCACCGGGTCGCGCAGGGGGTCGATGCCGAGAATCCGGAACTCACCGGACGTGGGTTTCAAGAGACCCGTCAGGCACTTGATGGTGGTGGACTTCCCCGCACCGTTGGGGCCGAGAAAGCCGTAGAAGCTGCCTTTGGGCACGCGCAGGTCGATGCCGTCCACGGCGTGCAGGTCACCGAAGGCCTTTTTCAGGCCGCGAGTCTCCAGGGCAGGTTCGACGTCGGTCGTCATGCACAGGAGATTACACGTGTTTCCCCCACCGGACGAACGCCATCACACCCAGGGCGGCTCCGCAGTACGCAAGGGCAACCGGCAGGCGAATGTCCGGGCTGAGATTCGTCGGCAACAGGCCTCCGACCATCCCGATCAACACGACCACAGCGGTCACCACCGCCGCCACCACCGCCAACGCGTCCCCTGGCGCACGCCGTTGTGTCACCAGCCATCCGGCAATGACCTCAAGCCCGGCCGCGATGGCGCGAGCCACGATCAGCGCCACACTCGCATCGTCCCGGCTTCCCAACGACGCGAGCAACAGAGTGAAACCATAGATGGCGAACAGACCGTCCACCATGAGAGCCACGCCCACCACCCGCCGCATGCGTGTAGTATGACTGCGGATGGTTGGCGCCCTCCTGAAAGACTGGATCGTCTGGCTGGCCGCCCTGATCTGGCTCGCGGCCGTCGCGCTGTACGCGTGGCCAGGCGTTGACCCGGCGACCGTGGCTGCGTTTGGCAGCACCTACTTCGGCATTCCCACGCTCGTCCCCATTGTTCTGGCCGCCTGGTGGGGCGTGGACCAGCTGACGGAGTCCTCGGAACGGCGGTTCTGGGTCGTGCTGGGGATGGGATTTGCCGCGTGGCTGGCGGTCACCGTGCCCTGGGCACTCGTCGAGAGCGATTCATGGACGCACGCACTCGATCTCACGATGGAGTTCGGCTACCTCCTGTATTACATCTTCTTCATTCTCGCGATCGAACTCCGTCCCCACGAACTGAACACCGGATCGCTGGCTGAGAAGGAACGACACCTTCGGACGGCGGGCCTGACAGTGTTTGGGTTTTTCCTGCTCTGGTATTTCGTGCTCGTGCCCGCGTCATATTCGCCCAGCGAATACAACACGGCGATACCGTCGTTCATCATGTACATCCTGCTGGATGTCGTGATCGTCGCTCGCCTGCTCTGGATGCGGCGCGAAACGTGGTCGGTGCGCTGGAGCGTCATCTACGCGTGGTTGGCCGCGGCCGCCGCAGTGGTGATGGCCGGCGACGTGCTCGAGCTGTTTGCGTACCAGGCCGATGAGACAATCCTCGAACCAGGACACTGGCTCGACCATCTGTGGATCGCACCGGGCCTGCTCTTCACCCTCGCAATTCGTTCACGACACGTTTCGTTCCCCGCCGAACTGTGCGTGCTCAACGAACCCGCAGCTCGTGAGCGGACTACACGGGCCGGACACGTCCTCATGGTCACGGCGTTTGCGCTGCCGTTTTTGCACTATGCGGTGTACGCCGCGGGATTCTTCAGGGCCGAGTCCGGGCGCCCCATGCACGAGGTCATCGCCATTCTGAGCATGGTGTCGCTCGGGGCGTTTGCCCTGGCTGCCTACCGGACGCTCGAGCGGGAACGCGAGACGATGGCCGCCACCGAACGCCGCCTGCTCGACGAACTGAGTGTCGCGCGAAAAATGGACGCGGTCGCTCGCCTGGCGGGATCGGTCGCACACGACTTCAACAACCTGGTGCAGGTCGTACGCGGCCGCGCCGAGATCATCGGACAGCAGATTGGGCCCGAGAACCCCTTGAACGAGGATGTGCGGCAGATTCGAGCCGCCGCAGCCAGGGCCGCAGACCTCGCGTCGCAGCTGATGACGTTCGGACGCAAACAACAGACCACGCTGCAGTCGGTGAGCCTGCACGACCTGCTGCGACGAACCGGCTCATTGCTCAAGCCCCTCCTCGACGACCGGCGGCGCCTGGTACTCACCCTCAACGCCACCGCCGATGTCGTACGACTCGACCCATTGCAGTTCGAGCGCATCATTCTCAATCTCGCGACCAACGCCCGGGACGCGATGCCCACCGGGGGCACCATCACGATGGCCACGCAGAACATCGATGCCGGCGGATTCGGCGTCGCCGCCGGCGCCAACCGGATCGCACTCAAGGTGACCGACACGGGCACCGGCATGGACGCCGAAACGATCAATCACATCTTCGAACCGTTCTTCACCACGAAACAGGAACGCGGCGCCGGGCTCGGTCTGGCCATCGTGCATGGCCTCGTGCAGCAGTTCGGCGGCACGATCTCCGTGGAAAGCGCGCAGGGCCGCGGCACCACGTTTACGATTACCCTGCCGGTCGTCTCCGACACACCCGTGGCGACCAGCCCACACAGCCAGTCGCAGGTACCGGATTCGGCCCCAAGCGCGATCCTGATTGTCGAAGGCGACACCACCAACCGCCAACTGCTGCGGCGCCTGCTCACCGATCTGGATCGGCCGGTGCTCGCCACCGCGACCGCAGCCGAAGCGCTGCTCATCTCCGGACGGTACAGCGGTCCCATCGGCCTGGCCGTCATCGACGTCACCATCGAAAACGGGCGGTCACTCGCACGCAGACTGCGCGAAGCCCGGCCTGATCTCAAAGTGCTCCTGCTCGCGCAGGATCAGCCGATCGACGTCGAACCCGGCGACGAACTGCTGCGCGAACCGTTTGAATTGACGGATGTGCTGACGAAGGCGAAAGCGCTGATCTAAACGTCCAGTTCTTCAGCGGCTTCGGCGTTGGCCATGATGAAGCGGAACCGCGCGGACGGGTCTTTGCCCATCAGCTCGTTGATGATCCGGTCGGTCGCCAGCTGATCATCGATCGTGACACGCAGCAACCGTCTCGTCCTCGGATTCATCGTCGTCTCCCAGAGCACCTTGGGCATCATTTCGCCCAGGCCCTTGAAGCGCGTGATGTCCGACTTGCGACCGGGAGCCCGTTTGAGGATGTCGTCGCGGTGGTGGTCGTCGGTCGCCCAGAACGTGTCCTTGCCGATGTCGATGCGATACAGCGGCGGCTGCGCCAGATAGACCTTCCCGGCATTGATCAACTGCGGCATGTGCCGAAAGATGAACGTCAGCAGCAGGGTGGCGATGTGATGGCCGTCGGAGTCGGCGTCGGCGAGAATGATCACCTTGCCGTACCGCAGCTTCGACAACTCGAAGCCCTTGCCGATGCCGCACCCGAGCGCGGTCACCAGGTCGGAGAGTTCGCGATTCTCAAGCACCTTCGCGGTCGTGGCACTTTCGGCGTTCAGCACCTTGCCACGCAGCGGGAGGATCGCCTGCCGGGCGCGATCCCGGCCCTGCTTGGCGGAGCCACCGGCCGAGTCGCCTTCCACGATGAAGATTTCGCTTTCTTCGCGGCCCGGTGACGTGCAGTCGCTGAGCTTGCCCGGCAGGGTCAGGCGCGACGACGTCGCGGATTTCCGGGTGACTTCGGCCTGGGCGGCGCGGCTCGCCTCCCGGGCGCGCGCGGAGAGAATGATCCGGGCGACGATCTGCTCGGCCGTGCTCCGGTTGTGATTCAACCAGTGTTCGAGCGCCGGGCGCGCCATCGAATCCACGATGTTCGTGACTTCTGGATTGTTGAGACGGTCTTTTGTCTGGCCCTGAAACTGCGGCTCGGTGATGAAGATGCTGAGGACGCCGATCATGCCTTCGCGGATGTCCTCGGCCGTCAGCGTCACACCCTTGGGCGACAGCGAGTGCGTGTCGATGAAGTTGCGAATGGCCTTGCCGAGCCCGGCGCGCAATCCGTTTTCGTGTGTGCCGCCTGAGCCGGTGGGAATGCCATTGACGTAGCTGCGAAGGTGTTCTTCCGTCGCTTCGCTCCACTGCAACACCACGTCGAGCTTCAGGCCGGATTCCTCATGCTCACGGGTCTGGGAAAACGCCAGCTCGTGCACGGGCTTGGCCTTCCGCTCGCCCATGATCTTCTTCAGGTAGTCAACGATGCCTTCGGTATGCTCGAACACTTCACGTTTGGGCTGCTCACCTTCGGCCGCCTCATTCTCAAACGTGATCTTCAGTCCCTTGTGCAGGTAGCTGGCCACCTCGATGCGTTCGCGAATGATCGCCGCATCAAACTGCGTCTTCGGGAAGATCGTCGAGTCCGGCCGGAAGAACACGGTGGTACCCGTGCCACGGGCCGGGCCGAGCTTTTTCACGCCGCCCTGTGGCACGCCCTGTTTGTACCGCTGCTCCCAGGTCGCCCCATCTCGCTTGACGGTGGCCACAAGTTCCTTCGACAGGGCGTTCACGACCGACGCGCCGACGCCGTGCAGACCGCCGGCGGTCTTGTAGTTCTGCCCCTCGAACTTGCCGCCCGCGTGCAAGGTGGTGAAGATCACCTCGAGCGCGCTGGTCTTGGTCGTCGGGTGTTTATCCACCGGAATGCCGCGCCCGTCATCACTCACCGTCAGCGACGCACCATCGGCGTGGAGCGTGACGACCACGTTGGAGGCGTGGCCATTCATGGCCTCGTCGATCGAGTTGTCGAGGATTTCCCAGACGAGATGGTGCAGGCCTGGGGACCCGACGCCACCGATATACATGCCGGGGCGCCGGCGAACGGGTTCGAGGCCTTCGAGTACGGTGATGTCTTTTGCGGTATACGACACGCGACCTCTACGGTACCACGCAGCTCTTCAGTTGCACGTGGTCGGTCATCCCTTCGCAGAAACACCGAAGGGTGGTGCGCTGGCCGTTGGCCAGCGTCTTGAACATCTCAACAGCGCGATCTTCGTGCAGGGACGCCCGAACGTGCCTGGTGCCGTCGCCGGCGAGCAACAAGAACGACGCGCTCACCCCCGGGGCCTCAGCCAACTCCCGCACGACACCACTGACTTCGATGGCTTTGCCGACAAAGCGGTCACTCGCGGCGGCGCTGTCGGCTTCAAAGGCCTGCACAAGATTCGCGGCGGACAATTTGGCGACCGGCGCGGCTGTAAAAATGCGGTTGTCGTGTTCCGGCAGCGTCTGCGCGCAGCCTGCGGCCCCGATCGCCATCACCACCAGGAGCCGTCTCACTTTCCGCCGTCCATCAGCCGCTTGCGCACCTTCTCGACCTCCTGGTGGAAGAGATACAGCGCGTCCGCCTTACCGGTTGGGTCCGTGAAGTCGTAACTCTTCCCCTGCCGAATCTTGAGCTTCAGGTTCTTCTGCAGGAAATCCGCCGTGAACGTCTCGAGAGTGGTCAACGGCACACTGAAGCCGTCGTCTTTGTTCGTGGTCTCGTAACGAATGCCATCAGGCGTGGCGATGAGTGTGCCCGAGCAGGAACCAATCCGGTGTTTGTGAACCACCGCGATCTTCTGATCAAGCCGGACCGTCTTCAGGGAGATGACGATGTCGCGGGAGCCGGGGGTGATGTCGAAAAATTCGGCCACACTCTCGTGGCCGGGAGCCTGCACGTTGACCTTGCGCTGACCTGGCTGGACTCCCTCGATGGTGGCAGGCGCGGTGCCCACGAACTTGTTGTCGATGAAGACCTGCGCGCCGGGTACATCACTGTCGATCCGCAATGTCGCGGTGGTTGGCGCGACGGGCGCCTCAGGGGCTGAAGGCGCCACCGGCGGCGCATCCGGCCTCGGGGTTGTCGTTCGTGAAGTTCCGGCAGAGGCCGCTGGTGCAGCGGTTGGAGTGACGGGGGCCGGGGCAGCCGCGCGCGGTGCAGACTCCTCGACGGCCGGTTCGTCCGATGACGAGCCCAGGAACCCCAACGAATAGGCCGCCGCCACGCCGGCGACGGCGAGGACCACCACGAAGACAAGTCCCTGTCGGTTCATCAGGCCTCGATCAGCAACACACCCGGATCTTCGATCAACTCTTTCACCCTGACAAGGAATCGCACAGCTTCAGCGCCGTCGACGATGCGATGGTCGTAGGTGAGGGCGGTGTACATCATAGGCCGGAGCACGACCTGACCGTTGACGCCGACCGGACGTTCCTTGATCGCGTGCAGGCCGAGGATGCCGACCTGCGGCGGATTCAGAATCGGCGTGCTCATGAGCGAACCGAACACGCCGCCGTTGGTGATGGTGAACGTGCCGCCGCGCAGATCGTCGAGCGTGAGCGTGTTCTCCTTCGCCTTCACGGCGAAGTCACGGATGCGCTGCTCGATACCGGCAAACGACAACTGATCGGCATCACGCAGCACAGGCACCACAAGGCCCTCTGCGGCACCGACGGCGATCCCGATGTCGAAGTACGGCTTCAGCACCATGTCGTCGCCGTCAATTTCCGCGTTCAGCCGCGGGAACTCGCGCAGAGCGGCAATCGTGGCCTTCACGAAGAACGACGAGAACCCGAGCCCGACACCGTGTTTGTCTTTGAACGACTGCTTCTGGCGCTCACGCAGCGCCATCACGGCCGACATGTCCACTTCGTTGAACGTCGTGAGCATCGCGGCCGTCGCCTGCACTTCGACCAGACGCTTCGCGATCGTCGCGCGGCGCTTCGACATGCGTTCGCGGACGTCGTTCCGGGGTCCCGGAGTTCCGGAGTTCCGAGGTCCCGGCGTTCCGAGGTCCCGGGGTCCCGTGGCTTTACGCACGTCGTCGCGCGTCACGCGCGGACCATCAGCCTTGACTGCCGCGAGAGGAACGTCCTTTTCCCGAGCTTCGCGTCGAGCAGAAGGAGTAGCCGCGACGGCCTTGGACTCCTGGACCTCTGGACCTTTGGACTCCTGGACCCCT
>CAZLJG010000046.1:9804-15421 GCA_964559545.1 uncultured Solibacteraceae bacterium
TTTGACGCGCTGACTTCGACGTCCACCTTGTCGGTTTCGAGTTCCACGAGTGGCTCACCGACGGTCACGGCGTCGCCCTGTTTTTTGACCCAGCGGCGCACGCGCGCATCAACCACGGACTCGCCCATCTCGGGCACCAGAATCTTGACGGACATCAGCGTTTGCTCCCTTCCCACACACGCGCGATCAGGCGTTCCTGATTACGCGCATGGCGCGCGGCCGACCCTTCAGCGGGGCTCGAACTGCGCGGCCGGGCGATCACCGATACCGGTGTCTCACCCACCAATTCCTGCAACGGCGTGCGGATGAACTCCCACGCGCCCATATTCTCAGGCTCTTCCTGCATCCAGACGATGTCTTTGGCTTTCGGATACCGGGCGAGCGTCTCACGAATCGCGGCATCCGGAACGGGATACAGCTGTTCCACGCGGCACACGGCCACTTCGGGATGCGACGCGCGGTCGGCATGCGTCAGCAGATCCACCGCGACCTTGCCCGTGCAGAACACCACCCGCTTCACCTTCTTGGCCGCAGCCGCGTCCGACGCGAACTGAGGGTCGTCGATGACCGGCAACCAGCGGCCTGTGGCGAGATCCGCAGGCGATGACGCCACAAACGGGTGGCGCAGCAGGCTCTTCGGCGACAACACAATCAGCGGCAGCGGATCGGTGAGAAGAAGCGCCGCCTGACGACGAAGCACGTGGAAGTACTGCGCGGCCGTGGTGCAGTTGACGACGCGCATGTTGATGTCAGCGGCCAGTTGCAGAAACCGCTCCGGTCGTGCACTGGCGTGATCGGGGCCTTGCCCTTCATGAGCGTGCGGCAGCAGGAACACCATCGACGGCTCCTGACCCCACTTGGCGCGCGCGGACAACACAAACTCGTCCAACATCGTTTGTGCGCCGTTGATGAAGTCGCCGTACTGCGCTTCCCAGATCACCAGGCGATCCGGCGCCTGCACGTTGTAGCCGTATTCGAATCCGACTGCCGCGTTTTCGCTGAGCGGGCTGTTGTGAATCTCGAATGCGGCACGCGCCTGCGGCAGATGCTGCAGCGGCACGAACGTGTTTCCCGTGTTGGCGTCGGACAATACGGCGTGGCGGTGACTGAAGGTGCCCCGGCCCACGTCTTCGCCAGTCAACCGGATCGGCGTGCCATCTTCGAGGATGGACGCCATCGCCAGCTCCTCGGCGGCGGCCCAGTCGAGCGTGCGGTCTCCAGGCGCTGCGAATGCCTGACGACGTTTCTCACGCGTGCGCTCAAGTTTCCGATGCACGGCAAACGACGCCGGCACCTGCAGCACGGCGGTGTTCAGTGCGGAGAGACGGTCCAGCGGCACGGCGGTCTGCGTCTGCCCGGCCAGGCCGGCGGGCGCGACTTCAGGCGTCGGCTCGATGTAGTGCTTTTCAGGATCGAGGCCGTCGTATTTCGCCTGGAGTGCATCCATCGCGGCCTGCAGACGCGCGGCAGCAGTGGCTGCGGGCATCACGCCTCGCGCGTCGAGGGTGCGCGCCCACAACTCGCGCACGGTGGGATGCGCGGCGATCTTGGCGTACATCACGGGCTGAGTGAAGGCCGGTTCGTCGCCTTCGTTATGACCAAACCTGCGATAGCCGATGAGATCAATGATGGCATCGCGACGGAACTTCTCGCGATACGCAAACGCGAGTCGCGCTGCAGCCACACACGCTTCGGGATCATCCGCGTTGACGTGGAAGATCGGCACCTTGAATCCGCGCGCCAGACCGCTCGCATACAGCGTGCTGCACGAGTCTTCCGGCGTGGTTGTGAATCCGATCTGGTTGTTGGCGATGATGTGAATCGTACCGCCAGTGGTGTACCCCTCGAGGCGGTACAGATTCAGCGTTTCGGCCACCACACCCTGACCGGGGAACGCCGCGTCACCGTGGATCAGGACGGGAAGGACGGCATCCGGATCAAACACCGGCGCACCAGGCCGGCTGGCGTCAGTGCCTGCCGCGCGCGCCATCCCGACGAGCACGGGGTCGATCGCCTCCAAATGGCTCGGGTTCGGCGGCATCGAGACGATGAGGTCCACTTCTTCGCCGCCCTCAATGGCGCGTGACGCCCCGAGGTGATATTTCACGTCGCCGGCCCACTGCACGCCTTCGTTTTCGAGCGCGCTGCGCACCGGATCCTTGAACTCGGCGAGGATCTGTTCGTACGGCTTGCCCAGCACATGCGCCATCACGTTCAGGCGACCGCGGTGCGCCATCGCAATGAATGCGCGACGAATACCGGCTTCCGCGGCTTCACCGATGACTTCATCGAGCACCGGCACGAGCGTGTCGAGGCCTTCAATCGAAAACCGCGTCTTGCCAGGGAACGTGCGGTGCAAAAACCGTTCGAAGCCTTCAACTTCTGTCAGCCGCTCCAGCAGCTTCACGGGATCGATCGGATCCGCGGGAGGGTGGAAGCGCCCGGACTCGACCGCCTCGCGCAACCACTTGCGTTCTTCCGGCACGAAGATGTGCGCGATGTCGTACCCGATCGTGCCGCAGTAAATTTCCCGCAGGCGCGTCACGACATCCCACATCGACTCGAGACCACGCGCGACATCGCCGTGGATCAGCGACGCGGGCATCGCTCGCAGATCCGCTTCGGTCACGCCATGCGTCTCAGGCTCAAGCGCCGGATCTCCCAGCGGCCGACTCCCCAGCGGATCGATCTGCGCGGCCAGATGGCCGTACCGACGGATCGACTGCGCGAGGTTGACGGCGCCTACGACTTTGTCTGGATCCAGTGACCGGGGTTCCGAGGTTCCGGAGTTCCGGGGTTCCGAAGTGCCGGAGTTCCGGGGTGCCGAGGTTCGAGGGGGCTGCCAGCGTTTGAAAAAGTCGCGCGTGGCGTGATCGACCGACGAGGGATCACGCCGCCAGGCGTCGTAGAGTTCGAGGACGTAGCCCTCGTTGAATCCGCGGAAATCGTTCTGATCGAAGGACATAAGGTCGAATGTGCCCCCACGGGCGTGAACCATTGATGTTATCACCGGGGCGTGGCCTCTCCCGCGTGCTAGAGTCGCCGACAGCCCCATGGCCACCTTTCTTGACGACCGCGACCGCTCGAAACTCCTGGGTCGCCTCGATTCGTTGACGCCGTCGTCGCAGCCACGCTGGGGCAAGTTCACCGTTGGGGGCATGTTGTTCCACCTGAGGGAGTCGGCCCGGATGGCCAGCGGCGACCTTCCGGTGCCCGATGCGAAGAAGGGAGCCTTCAAGACCTTCCCGCTCAAACATCTCATCCTGTACGTGTTCCCGTTCCCGAAGGGCGCGCCGACCTCCCCGCTGCTGTTGACCACCTCGCCGGCGGAATTCGCCACGGCGATGGCGGAACTCAAGACTGCGCTCGACGGATTTCTCCACGCCGATGACCGGCCGGCGCCCGCTCACCCGCTGTTCGGCCCCCTCACCCGCCGCGAGTGGGGTGCGCTCGTGCACAAACACACCGACCACCACCTGCGGCAGTTCGGGGTCTGACGGTTGCCGACGTTCGTCAAGTCGACCCTCTTCGAGGCGCCGGTCACAGCTGTCTTTGCGTTCCACGAGCGGGAAGACGCGCTGACGCTGCTCTCTCCGGCGTTCCCACCAGTCACCGTGATCAGCCGCACCGGCGGCATTCAGGCCGGGGCCAGGGTTGTACTGCGGATCGGGCCTATCACGTGGGTCGCAGCACACACGGCGTACGAGCGCGATCGTCTGTTCGTGGATGAACAGGTCAGTGGCCCGTTCGCGCGCTGGGTGCATCGGCATGAATTCGCGGATGAAGGCGGCCGCTGCCGATTGACCGACCACGTCGAATTCGAACTGCCCGGCGGGCGTGCGGTGAATGTGCTTTTCGGGTGGGCCGTCGCGCTCGGCCTCCACCCGATGTTCCGCCATCGTCACGCCGTGACCCGCAAGTACGTGGCATAATCCGCCGCACCATGACACGAAACCCAGTCGGCTGGTTCGAAATCTACGTGCAGGACATGCCCCGCGCGAAGGCGTTCTACGAAACCGTGCTCGGCGTCACGTTGTCACCCCTGGGCCCGCCCGAACTGCAGATGGAGGCGTTTCCTGGTGACATGACATCCCCCGGCACGGCGGGCGCACTCGTGAAGTTCGACGGCATGCCCTCCGGCGGCAACAGTGTGCTGGTCTACTTCAGTTGCGACGACTGCGGCCTCGAAGGCAGCCGCGTGGGCGGCGCAGGTGGCCAGGTGGTCCGCGAGAAGCTGTCCATCGGCGACTACGGGTTCATCGTGCTCGCGACCGACACCGAAGGCAACATGTTCGGCCTTCACTCGATGGTGTAAGGAATGGTCAACCGTTACGCCATCGGGGGCCTCGTGCTCTCCGTGCTCGTCCTGCTGCCTGGCCTGTTTCTGCCGGTCATCACGGTGCGTGGCACGTTGTCTCCCGAGGGGCTCGCGTCGCTCGCGCCACAACTGCTCGAAGAGGGCTTGTCGGACGATGCGGTGAAGGCGCTGCGGCCGTTGCTCAACCCCATGTTGTTGCCGCTGATGGACATGCAGCCTGGCGGCCTGCGCGGCGCACTGGTCGGCAATCTCGGCAAACAACTCGGCGAACAGCTGAAGGGCTCCCCGGAGATCGAGGTCTACCACCAGACCCGCAGCATCGTCGGCTCAGTGCGTCACTTGTACTCGGTGAACAGCTGGGTGGCGGCGTCGCTGATTCTGCTGTTCAGCGTGGTCGTGCCGTTCACCAAAGCGGCGATGGCGGTGTGGGCGGTGCAACATCGCAATGCCGCAGTGCGGCAGCGGACGCTGAAGCTGGTGGAAGCGATCGCGAAGTGGTCGATGGCCGATGTCTTCGCGGTTGCGTTGTTCATCACCTACCTCGCGGCACAAGCGAGTCAGGGGCCTGTCGCGCCGGGATCGCCAGCGCCGATTCTCACCTTTCGCGCGGACTTTGGTCCAGGGTTCTACTGGTTCGCCGGGTACTGCGTGTTCTCACTCGCCGTGCAGCAGGGCCTGTCGCGCTGGGCGTCGTCGATGACACCGATCGACACGCCGGCCGTCAGCTGATCAAGCGCTTCCGGATTTCTGGCGGCGGAATCTCGCACGCGTTGGACTTCCCGGCGATGCGGTGGCGAATCGCGGCGACGACCTTGTAGGCCGCATCCCGAATCGGCGTCGGAATCACGAGCAGGATGCGCGCCCACGACCAGGGCGTCGTCAGTCGCGCGGCGATCCGAAGCGACGCGGTGGACCGCAGGTATACCTGGCCGTCTTCGATGAGGATGATGCTGCGCGTCGTCTCGCGGCTCAGCCCGTACGGCGCGAGCAACGCGGCCGCTTCCGGCGACTGGGATGCGCCGAACTTGAAATACGCGTTCGGATCGCGGGTCGCGATAAAGATCACGGCGCGTTCACAGAACGCGCAGGTGCCGTCGAACAACACAATCCCGTGGCGATCCATCACCGCCAGTGTAGCGCGTCCGGCTAGCGATGCCCGTGCGCGACGTTGTGTGCGTGTTTCTCGTAGTGCTGACGCAGCAGGTCCTTGCCGTAGTCGTTGCCGTTGGGCGTGCGGACGACCGAGTGCACGTGTGCGCGAGTGGGCACGCCCCTGGCTCCCGGCAAGGCAACGGGCGA
>CAZLJG010000047.1:0-2308 GCA_964559545.1 uncultured Solibacteraceae bacterium
CTCCTCCCCTGTGAGGTGGTCGTAAAACGTCGGATGTTCGGGGAGGAATCCCAGCGCGGCGCGTGCCCGCGGATCGTGCGGCGCGTGGCCAAACACCGATACGCGCCCGGATGTCGGCCACAGCAGGCCGGTAATCAATTTGAGTGTCGTGGACTTGCCGGCACCGTTGGGTCCCAATAATCCGAAGACCTCACCGCGGGCGAGGTCCAGGGACAGCCCGTCAACGGCGCGATGCCGTCCGCGCCGGAGGAACCCGGTGGAAAACTCCTTGGTGAGTTCCTCGAGTGCCAGGACCACGCGACGTTATTGGGTGTCGGGCTTCGCCAGCAGGTGCTGGATCAGCACTTCGAGCCACTGGGGCTGAAGGTTGCCGAGCACCTTCACGCCGTTGATGAAGTAGGTGGGCGTCTGCCCGATGTTCAGGGCCACACCGTCGGACACGTCCTGACGCACGTTGTTGAGCATCGACGGATACCGCTCGGTGAAATTTGAGAGCCCGGTGATCGTCGTGTATCCCTCACGCACGCTGTCCGTCGTCAACTTCGCCTGGTTGTCAAACAACCACTGCTCCATCTCGTCGGCCTTGCCGGCTTCGCGTGCCAACCGCAGCGCGACGGATGATTCACAGGCGGCGTAGTGATTCATGTTCGGCGTCGCAAAATTGCATTCGCCTTCCAGCGGGAAGTCCTTGATCACGTACTTGATCGCGCCGGGATGTGACTGCGCGTATTTGGTGAGCACGGGTTTGTACCAGACGAACCCTTCGCGGCACGACGGGCACTGGAAGTCGTTCCACTTCACGATGACCACTTTGGCGCCATCAGCCGGCACACCGACATCCACCTTGGGCTTGGCTTCAAACTCCGCCAGCCACTGCTTGACGGCATCTTCGGCGGGTGCGGCCTGCGCCGCCTGGTTGGTCGGCGCCTCGCCCGCTTTCGGCAGGTTGTCTTTCGGGAACATCGCGATCGCGGTGCCGGCCCCCGCGAGGAAGATCACCGCAACCGTCAGCGCCACCGGGCTGCGACCGAGTGCCTGCAGGTCGCTGCCGATGCGGCCCGGCAAGTCACCCACAGAGACGGACTGCGCCGTGCCGGAGAGCAGGAAAATCGCGAGCACCGATACATACGTGCCCATGCACAGCAAGCACGCCGTGCCCAGGACAAAAAACGACGCGTAGGCGAGATACAAAATTGACGCGAGCCCGATCGTGGACCACGCAAACAGGTAGGCGCCGGCAGGACTCACGGGGGCGGCGACTTTGGCGCCCGGAGCGGCGGGGGTGGTCACGCGTGCAAACCCGGCCAACAGGGCCGCGATCCCGAACCAAATCATCCCGAACAGGGCCGTCGAGGTCCCGCGGAAGGAGCCGTATTCGCTCAGGTACACCTGTGAACAGTTAAACGTCGCGTTGACGTCGCAGAAACTTGTGTAGGAAGGGTCGGTCAGCAGCCGGTGGTGCACCAGGGCGGAGGCACCAGAAAACCCGAGACCAGCAATCGCAGCAACCAGGACCAACAGGCGTGTACGTGAGCTCATACCCCGGTTTTGTACCACATCCGGCGCGCATCCGCGCCGGGTTCATGGTTCATCGGTTCATCGGTTCATGGTGCGATCGGGAACCCCGAACCAGCACCATGAACCATGAACCAGGAACCGATGAACCTTTACTGGATCGGCGTCGCGGGGGCGGCAAACGGTTCGGCCGGAGCCGCAGCCGCGTTGACCTGCCACACCGTGTTGCCGGCGTTGGTCGCGAACGAGCGACCACCCGTCGTGCCGAACGTCTGCGGCTCGGCGATGGCGTAGTAGGCAGTCTGCGTCGCAGTGCCGTTGCAGTCGTTCGGTCCGGCAGCCGCGCCGGCCGCGGCCGGCATGTCAAAGTCGTAGCCGCTCTTCTGCGGCTGCGCCACGGTGCCCAGGTCCGGCGAAATGAAACCGACGGTGGTGCCCGGCGCCGCCGTGCCCAACACGACAAACGACGTGGCGTAGCCGTTGTTCCCGCACGACGCGGAGTACGCGACCTGCGACGAGTTGACGACCTTCATTGACGCCAACGCCGACGTCTCGTTGCCTGACATACGGGCGCGCAACAGGCCCGGTACTGCGATCGCCGCGATGATGCTGATGATCGCAACAACGATCAGCAGTTCGATCAATGTAAAGCCTTCGTCTCGTTTGGTTCTCATGACGTGATTCCCTTCGCCTCTGGCCGCGCGCGGCGCTCCGAAATTGGAGCTCCAAACAGCGCGACAACCTCCGGGCCCCTACTAAGGCAACCCGTGTACCAGATCGGCGAGGCCCGCTC
>CAZLJG010000047.1:2408-15411 GCA_964559545.1 uncultured Solibacteraceae bacterium
CGGCAGATACATCGAGATGACGACGACGCCGACGATGACACCGAGGACGGCGATCATCACCGGTTCGAGCACGGTCACAAGGCCGGCGACGGCCACGTCCACTTCATCTTCATAAAACTCGGCAATTTTCCCGAGCATGACATCCAGCGAGCCCGTGGTTTCGCCGGCACCAATCATCTGCGACACCATCGGCGGAAACACGCCCGTCGCGCGGAGAGGCGCAGCGATGGTCTCGCCACGTTCAATGCGGCCACGCGCCTGTTTCACGGCGGTCTCGACCACCGCATTGCCAGACGTCTTCGCCGTGATGTCGAGGCCCGCCAGGATCGGGACACCGGAACTGATCAAGGTGCTGAGGGTCCGGCAGAATCGGGCGACGGCCACCTTCCGCAGGATGGGCCCCACGAGGGGCATCCGCAGGAGGATCGAGTCCACCCGAAGGCGCCCGTCGGGTGTCGCGTAGTACCGCCGGAAGAGAAACAGCCCGCCGATCGCCCCGAGCACCAACAGCGGCAGGATGCTGATAAACACGTCGCTCGCCTTGATGACCGCACGGGTCATGAGCGGCAACTGGGCGTTCAGGCCACTGAACAAGGTGGCGAATGTGGGAATGACCTTCCAGAGCAACCCGGTCACGACCAGGCCGGCGATGCTCAACACCGCGGACGGATAGATCATCGCCGACTTGACCTGTGCCTCGAGCTTCACCTGCTTCTCGATGTATGTGGACAGGCGCTTCAGGATGATGTCGAGGATGCCGCCCGCTTCACCCGCAGCGATCATGTGGGTGAAGAGCGGATTAAACGCGTGCGGCTGCTTCTCCATCGCCTCCGCCAGCGACGCGCCGGCTTCCACGTCCCGTTGCACCTGCTTGATGGCCTCGGCCAGGCGCTTGTCGGGCTCTTCCTTGCTCAACATCTCCAGGCACTGCACGAGGGGCAGGCCGGCATCGATCATGACCGACAGTTGTCGCGTCATGACCGCGAGGTTCTTCGCGGGCACCTTCCGTTGTCGCTTCGGCGCCGACACGACCGTGCTGCGACCCGCGGGTCGCACTCCGACACGCGACGCCTGCGCGGCCGTCTTCATGCCACCACCCGACCGCGTTCAAGCATGGTCTGCAACTCTTCCTTGTTCGAGGTCGCGGCCATCGCCACCTCCCTGGTGATTTGTTTGTTCTGCGTCAGCCGCGCCAGCGACTGGTTCATGGTCTGCATGCCGTACTTCTCCTGCCCCGACTGCATCGTGGAGTAAATCTGATGCACCTTGTCGTCGCGGATGAGATTGCGGATGGCCGGTGTGGCCACGAGCACTTCGAGCGCCGCCGCGCGCCCCTTGCCGCTTGCCTTCGGCAGCAGGGCCTGACAGATGATGCCTTCCAGCACCAGCGACAGCTGGGTGCGGATTTGCGCCTGCTGATGCGCCGGGAACGCGTCGATGATGCGCGTGACGGTTTGTGCCGCCGAGTTGGTGTGGAGCGTGGCGAGCGTGAGGTGGCCCGTCTCGGCCAGCTTCATCGCCGCTTCCATCGTCTCAAGGTCACGCAACTCACCCACGAGGACGACATCGGGGTCTTCACGCAGCGCGGCGCGCAGGGCTTTGCCAAACGTCTGCGTGTCGGCGTGCAGTTCGCGCTGGTTCACCAGCGACTTCTTGTGCGGGTGGATGTATTCAATCGGATCCTCGATCGTGAGGATGTGCGCCGGTCGCTGCTGGTTGATCCGATCGATCATCGCGGCGAGTGTCGTGGACTTGCCGCTGCCGGTCGGTCCCGTCACGAGCACCAGACCACGCGGTCGATCCGCCAGTCGCGCGAGCACCACCGGCAGGTTGAGTTCCTCCAGGGAACGGATCGTTTCGGGAATGAGACGGAAGACCGCGCCGACCGCGCCCTTCTGCAGGAACACGTTGCAGCGGAACCGGCCGACGCCCTGCAGGCCGAAGGCCAGGTCGGCCTCCCAGGTTTCTTCGAACAACTTCTTCTGCTGGTCGGTGAGCACGCTGTACGCGAGCGACTGCGTCACGTCGGCCGTCAAGTCGGGCCCGTCCAGCCGTTGCAGATCGCCATCCACGCGCACCTGTGGGGGGCTGCCCACCGACAGGTGCAGGTCGGATCCGCCAAGGGCGGCCGTCTGGACAAGTAAATCAGGCAGCGTCATCACATCACCGTCTCTCTCACCACGTCGTCAAGCGAGGTCAACCCCTCGCGCACTTTCTGAAGGCCGGATTGCCGCAGCGTCACCATGCCTTCGGTCATCGCCTGACGCCGCAGTTCACTCACGGGCGCCCCTTCAAGAATCAGTGACCGGATCGCTTCCGACGACCCCCTCACTTCGAACAAGCCCACACGACCGCGGTAGCCCGTGCCCCCGCACCGGTCACAGCCCCGCCCGCGCCACGCCTGCACGTTGGCAAGGTCCTCGGGCGCGAAGCCGGCTTCGATGAGCGCTTCCTGAGGCTGGATGTCGTCGGTCTTGCAGTGGTCACAGATGCGACGCACCAGTCGCTGGGCGCAGACCAGATTCACCGAACTCGCCACCAGGAACGCCTCGATGCCCATGTTCACCAACCGGCTCACAGTGCTGGGCGCATCGTTGGTGTGCAACGTCGAGAGCACGAGATGTCCGGTAAGCGCGGCCTTCACCGCGATGGCCGCCGTTTCCTGGTCGCGGATTTCACCCACGAGGATGACGTTCGGGTCCTGCCGGAGGAACGAACGCAACGCGGCGGCGAACGTGAGTCCGATGCTGTCTTTCACCTGCACCTGGTTGATGCCGGCGAGGTTGAACTCCACGGGATCTTCAGCCGTGAGGATGTTCACGCCGGGCTGATTCAGCTGTGAGATGGCGGAGTACAACGTGTTGGTTTTGCCGCTGCCTGTGGGGCCGGTCACAAGCACCATGCCCCAGGGGCGACGAATGGCGGCCTCGAATCGCTTCAGCGCGCGCTCCTCAAACCCCAGGCGCGTCATGTCGAGCCGCAGTTGACCGCGATCCAGCAGACGCATGACGATCTTTTCGCCGAACAAGGTCGGCAGGCACGACACGCGGAAGTCGATCTCGCGCACCTGCCCGCGGTCATTGAACCGCGCCTTGATGCGGCCGTCCTGTGGCAATCGCTTCTCGGCGATGTCCATCTGCGCCATGATCTTGATGCGCGACGTGATCGGATCGCGGTACTTGAGCGGCGGCGCCATGACCCGATGCAGCACGCCATCAATCCGGAACCGGATGCGCAGTTCCTTTTCGTACGGCTCGAGGTGGATGTCACTCGCGCCCCTCTGAATCGCTGACAACATCAGCGCGTTCACGAGACGAATGACCGGCGCTTCCCCGCTCTGGCGCTCCAGCGTGGACGTGTCGATGGCATCGGCTTCCGACACCACCTCCAGGCCATCGTCGCTCCCCGACCCCATCTCCTCGAGCGCACGGATCACCAGATCGCCGCTGGCCTCACGGTCGGCATCAGCTGCCCCTGTGCCGTAGTAGCGCGCGATCGCCTCGCGCACGGCCGACTCCGACGCCACGACGGGCTCGACATGCAGGCCCGTCATGAACTTGATGTCGTCCATGGCGAACACGTTGGTGGGATCGGTCATCGCCAGCGTGAGGGCGGTGGCGGACCGGCCGACGGCGATGACCTGATATTTGACGGCGGTTTCGGCGGGGACGAGGCGAACCACCGACGAGTCGAGATCGAAGTGCCCGAGGGCGATCGCGGGCAAGCCGTACTGCCGGCTCAGCAGCGAGGCAATGTCCTCATCCTGCACGAACCCCAACTTGACGAGGTTCGACCCCAGCCGACCGCCATGCGTGCGCTGGTGCTCCAGCGCCTCCTGCAATTGGACCGGTGAGATGCGCTTTTCGCGCAGCAATAATTCGCCAAGCCGAACGGCCATGCCCCTCCCTGCCAGCGGAGACAGGGCCGTGAGGCCGTCTTACCAGCCCGCGCGCAACCCGACCCCGAGGCGTCGCCCCGTATCTCCCGGCCCGAACGCTGCATGCACGTCCAGCCAGGTTCCCGGTTTCACCGCCAGACCGGCACCGGCCGTCGCCAGCCACCCGTCGGCCATCGGGACCTCCCGATTTCTCCGCGCCCCGGCGCGCAGGACGATGGCGCGCGCGACCCGAAACTCCGCTCCGCCGGCCAACAGCCGGTACGGGGTCCCGGCGACCACCACCGTCTCAAGGTCCATGTCCATAGCAAGGGTCACGCCATCTTTTGGCAGGATGGCCAGGCCAACGCGTGATTCACGGAATTGCACAATGGACTCGCCACCGGGAGCCGGCAGGGACGGCGCGCGCAGGTTTCTCACGGTCGCGCCCAGCCGGAACACGCGGGCGTCGTACATGGCCGAGAAATCCAGGTCAAAGCTGTGGCTGGACTGCGTGGGTAATGCCCGGACCTCGTCGAGCGCGGCATCGGTAAAAAATGTCCCGACCGGCCCGACAGCCGCCTTGCTCCGGACGTAGCGCAGGGTGGTCCCGACCACGAACCCCTCGGTCAGGGTCTGAAGCAACGACAGGCCGTAGTGACGGCTGCTGAACCATTGGCCCCGTTCCCCGTTGACCCCGCCCACCCGGGCTTCATCGACGTCCAGAATGCTGACAGCAATTGGCCATGTGCCCAAGCTTACAAAACGGGTCGTCCGGTCGACAGGACGGGTCTGCCACTTCGCTTCCCGATCACCAACTCGAAATCGGACCCACTCTATTGTCGCTCCGGCCGGCTGGCCGCTGGCCAGCCCGGCGGGGTTCCAGAAGGCCGCGGACGCGTCGTCGGCCACCGCCACAAACGCTCCCCCCATCCCCAGCGCCCGGCTGCCAATGGTCTCGAACGGCTGCGCCGACGCCGACGCGGCCAGGAGCAGGAGCGCACCGGAGAGCACGAGTCGGGTCAGGGTCAGCATTTCTCCGAGCCTATCAGGAACCCTCAGGGGATTCGTCGCGTATCTGTTCGCGACGGTAC
This sequence comes from uncultured Solibacteraceae bacterium, assembly GCA_964559545.1. Lineage (GTDB taxonomy): Bacteria > Acidobacteriota > Vicinamibacteria > Vicinamibacterales > SCN-69-37 > SYFT01. The sequence goes on from CAZLJG010000047.1 coordinate 7,377, forward strand.
AATGACGGGATTGCCGGTACCGCGCCGTGCGCGCGAGGGAGTCCCCAATGACCGAATCCACCATGCCTGAACCGCAACTCGCCTCGACTGCTCCTGACGGCCCTCCGCTTCCCGGACTGTTTGCTCGTGTCATTGGCGTGATTACCTCGCCAGGTGAGACGTTCCAGCACATCGTTCGGACGCCGAAGGTGGCCGGCTCACTGGCGATCGTGGTACTGCTGATGGCGGCCGCGACCGCCCTGCCGCAGTTCACCGAGCGCGGCAAGGACATGGCGTTCGACCTTCAGGTGAGCCAGATCGAACAACGGGGCGGCGAGCCGATAAGCGATCAGCAATTCGCCGCGATGCAGCAGATGCGGCCGGTAATGCCCTATTTCACGCTGGCGACGATGATGATCTTCATCCCGCTCATGGCGGTGATCACGTCTGCGGTGTTGTGGGCGGTCTTTAACACCGTGATGGGCGGCACGGGCACCTTCAAGCAGGTGATGTCGATCGTCACCCACTCCCAAATCATCACCACGCTCGGGACCTTGATCGCGGCGCCGATCATGTACTCGAGGGGCGTCCTCAGTCAGACCGGCGTGGCCAACCTGGGCGCCCTGATTCCGTCGCTTGATGAATCCAGCGTGGTCGGCCGCGTCCTCCGGATGCTCGACTTCTTCGCGATCTGGTGGGTCGTCGTGCTGGCCATCGGACTGGCGACGCTCTACAAGCGCGGCACCACCGGGATCGCCATCGGCCTGTTCGCGTTCTACCTTCTGTTGCTTATTGGTATCGCATCGTTTTTCGGGTGAATCACGCAATGAATCGAAAAAAGCTCATCATCGGCCTCGTCATCGTCGTCGGACTTGCGGCCGTCATTTACGCCAACCTCAATACCAGCCGATCCACCGGGGTCGAGGTGGAGACGGAAAAGATTGCGCGCCACGACCTCGAAGCGATCGTGTCAGCGAGCGGCAAGATTCGACCGCAGCGGTCGGTGAACGTCAGCGCAGAAACCATGGGTAAAGTGGTGGGCCTGGCGGTCAACGAGGGCGATATCGTGAAGCAGGGCCAGTTCCTGCTGCAGATTGATCCGCGCAACCTCCAGACGCAGGTCAACAGCCGCGAAGCCAGCCTCGCCGCGGCGCGGTCGCAGCTGCTCGAGACGGAAGCCAGCATCGAAAACGCGCGCACGAACCTGCGCCTGGCCGAGGAGCAGATGGGCCGGCAGCGTGAACTCTTCAAGTCCGGCCTCACGCCGCGTGAGACGCTCGACCGCGCGGAATCCGACGTGAAGCTCCGGCAGGCGGACCTCGCGCGACTGCTGCAGTCGATGAAGACCCAGCAGACGCGGCTCAAGCAGGACGAAGCGGCGCTGGAGGACGCGGAATTCAACCTCAACAAGGTGCGTCTCGTGTCGCCCATCAACGGCATCGTGACCCGCCGCAACATCGAAGAGGGCGAAACGGTCGTCGTCGGCACGATGAACAACGCCGGCACGGTCCTCATGACGATCGCGGACCTGTCGGTGATCGAAACCGAAGTGGAAGTGGACGAGACGGATATCCCCTTCATCGAGCTGGGCCAGCCCGCGAAGATCAAGATCGATGCGTTCCCGGACAAGGAATTCACCGGACGCGTCACGGAAGTCGGCAACAGCGCGATTCAGACGACCGGTGCCGCCGCGCAGCGCGCGACGAACTTCAAGGTCATCGTGACGCTCGAGGGCGAAGTCCCCAACGTGCGCCCCGGATTCACCTGCACCACCACCATCACCACCGCGACCCGTCAAAAGGCCGTCGCGGTGCCGATTCAGGCGACCACCGTGCGCGAGATGGTGGTCAACGCCGACGGCAGCCTGGTACGTGCGACGCCCCCCGCTGACGGCCAGTCGGCCACGGCGCGCCGCGTGACCACGCCCACGGAACTGCAGCCGGGCCAGACGCGCAAGGAAATTGAAGGGTCGTTCGTGATTCGCGACGGACGCGCGGTGTTCACCCCCATCAAGGTTGGCATTGCCGGCGAAAAATTCTTCGAGGTCCTGGAAGGACTCGTGGAAGGCGACGAAGTCATCACCGGTCCGTTCGCCTCCGTGCGCGCGCTGAAGGACGGCGACCAGGTCAAGGTGACCGCCGCCCCGACCGCCGCGACGACGGTGCGGTAACGTGGGTCCGTTCTTCGAGGCCGCCAGCATCGCCTTGCAGGCGATCTGGTCCAACAAACTCCGGTCGTTCCTGACCGTGCTCGGCAACATTGTCGCCGTGACGTCGATCATCGCGGTCGTCTCGCTCGTGCAGGGACTGAACGCGTCGGTGTCGGACTCGATTACGTCGCAGGTGGGCGCCGACACCTTCATGGTGCAGCGCACGGGGCCGACGTCCTCCGAAGAGGAGCAGTTGCGCGCGGCGAGCAATCCCCGCGTGACGCTGGACGATGCGGCGGCAGTGCGCGCGGCAAGTCCACGCATCGGGCTGGTGATGGCATCGGCGCGGGCGTCTGGTGAAGCCAAGACCCGGCGCGAGACACTCGAGTCGCTCCAGATTCGCGGCGTAACGCGGGAGTACTCGCTCCTGCCGACCACCGACATCGAGTTCGGCCGCGCGATTTCGATGTCGGAGTTCGACAGTCGCCGCAACATCGCGATCCTCGGCTGGGATGCCGCCGACCGGCTCTTTGGCGCGCTCGACCCCATCGACAAGGAAATCACGCTCGCGGGCGTGCGCTTCCGTGTGGCGGGGGTTCACAAGAAGAAGGGCGCGGTGTTCGGCCAGTCACAGGACGAATACGCGGTCATCCCGCTCGGCGCGTTTCAGCGGATGTTCGGCACGCGGCAATCACTGCAGCTGACGGTGTTGCCGTCCGACCCCTCGGTCGTCAAGCAGGCGATGGACGATGCCACCCTGGCGATGCGGATTGAACGTCGCCTGCGGCCGGCTGAACCCGACAATTTCGGCGTCGTGTCCTCCGGGACGTTTCTCGCGCTCTACGACCAGTTCACCGCGGGTGCGTTTGCCGTGTTGATTGGCGTCGTGAGTCTGTCCCTGGTGGTCGGCGGCATCGTCATCATGAACATCATGCTGATGGTGGTCAGTGAGCGGACACGCGAAATCGGTTTACGCAAATCCCTTGGGGCCCGCCGCCGCGACATCCTCTGGCAGATTCTGACCGAGTCGATCACGCTTTCGACGTTTGGTGGTGTGGTGGGCACGACGCTCGGCTTTCTTGTGGCGTTTGGCATCAGCAAGGTGACGCCGCTGCCGGCCGTCGTGGAATCGTGGTCGGTCGTCCTCGGGATTTCCGTGACGGCCATCGTGGGCCTGACCTTTGGACTGTATCCGGCCATGCGCGCTGCCGCGCTTGACCCCATCGAAGCCCTGCGGAAGGAATAGACACCATGCGCTGGGGACTCTTCCACGAAATCTTCGTGATGTCCGTGGAGACACTGCGGACCAACAAGATGCGATCGAGCCTGACGGTGCTGGGCATCGTGATCGGCATCACGTCGATTGTCGGGATGACGTCCCTCATCCGTGGTCTCGACCAGTCCCTCCGTGATTCGATTGCCTCGCTCGGCCCCGACACCATCACGGTGGCCAAGTTCTCGGGTCTCAGCATGGCCGCCGGCAACGACTTCCAGGCGCTGCTCATGCGCCCGAACATGACGCCGGAGGATGCCGAAGCCATTCAGCGTGAGGCGCCGTCGATCGCCATCGTGGATGTCATGCTCGGCGATGGCGGCCCCCCGACGATGGAACGCGTCTATTACCGCAACCTGCGGACGAAACAGATCAGCGTCCTTGGCACCACCGAGCGGTGGCCGGATGTCGTCCGTGTGCCATTGGCGGAAGGCCGCTTTTTCACCAGCGGCGAAGTCGAGCGTCGCCGCAACGTCGTGGTGCTGGGGCAGACGGCCGTGCAGGCGTTGTTCCCGAACCAGGATGCCGTCGGCAAGACCGTTCGTTTGGGCATCGTCGAATACGAGGTCGTCGGTGTCGCCGACAAGCGGCCGAGCCCCGGTGGGTTCGACTTTGGTGTCGACGACTTTGTCGTGATTCCACAGACGACCTACCAAAAACAGTTCGGCATTCGCGCCTACCAGCAGGGGCGTGGCGAAATGCGCAGCATCATCATCTCCGCTGTTCCACGCGAGGGGGTGTCGCGTGAGGTGGCGATGCGCGAAGTCGAGCAGGTCATGCGGACACGACACGGCCTCCGACTCGACGAACCGAATGACTTCGACCTGGTGACCGCCGACGCGGTCCTGGAGTTGTGGGATCAGATCAGTGCGGCCACGTTCCTGGCGCTCGTCGTCATCTCCTCGATTGCCCTGATGGTCGGGGGCATTGGCGTTATGAGCATCATGACGATCACGGTGACCGAACGCACGCGCGAGATCGGCGTCCGCAAGGCGCTCGGGGCGCGTCGCACCGAAGTGCTGTGGCAATTCCTGATGGAAGCCATCTTCCTGACCTCGACCGGTGGCGTCCTCGGCATCATCTGCGGCGCGGCCATCGGATTGTCCGTGCACCTGGTGACCGGCTTCCCCGTCTCGCTGCCCTGGTGGTCGTTTGCCATCGGCATCGGGTTCTCAGCCGGGATCGGCGTGTTCTTCGGCATGGTCCCCGCCATCCGTGCCTCGCGACTGGATCCCATCGAGGCCCTCCGATACGAGTAGACTGCAGCGATGCGTTGGGGGCTCTTTCACGAAATTCTGGTGATGTCCGTGGACACCCTGCGGACCAACAAGATGCGATCGGCCCTGACCGTCCTGGGCATCGTGATCGGCATCACGTCGATCGTCGGTATGACGTCGCTCATCCGGGGGCTTGACCAGTCCTTGCGCGAGTCCATCCAGACACTGGGCCCCGACACGATTACGGTCGCCAAGTTTTCCGGCCTCAGCCTGGCGGCCGGGAACGACTTCCAGGCGCTGCTCATGCGCCCGAACATGACGCCGGCGGACGCCGAGGCCATCCAGCGCGACGCGCCGTCGATTGCCGTGGTCGACGTGACGTTCGGCGGCGGCGGTCAACCCACACCCGAGCGGCTGTACTACCGCAACCTGCGCACGAAAGCCCTCAATGTGTTCGGCACCACCGAACGGTGGCCGGACGTGTTGCGTGTCCCCCTGATTGAGGGTCGTTTCTTCACAGCTGGCGAAGTGGAGCGGCGTCGGCACGTGGTGGTCCTGGGACAGACGGCGGTCCTGGCGCTGTTTTCCAACCAGGACCCGATTGGCAAGATGGTGCGCATCGGGCTGACGGAATACGAGGTCATCGGGGTGGCGGACAAACGGCCGAGCCCGGGCGGATTTGATTTGGGCGTCGATGACTTCGTGGTGATTCCGCAAACGACTTTCCAGAAGCAGTTCGGTGTCCGCGCGCAGAATTTCGGCCGCGGGGAGATGCGCAGCATCATGATCTCCGCCGTGCCACGCGAGGGTGTGCCACGTGCGGTGGCGATGCGCGAAGTCGAGCAGGTCATGCGGACGCGGCACGGCCTCCGACTCGACGAGCCAAATGACTTTGACCTGGTGACTGCCGACGCGGTCCTGGAACTGTGGGATCAGATCAGTGCGGCGACATTCCTCGCGCTCGTGGTCATTTCATCGATCGCCCTGATGGTCGGCGGCATCGGCGTCATGAGCATCATGACGATCACGGTGACTGAACGCACCCGCGAGATCGGCGTCCGCAAGGCCCTCGGCGCCCGTCGGACGGAAGTGTTGTGGCAGTTCCTGCTTGAAGCGATTTTCCTGACGTCCACCGGCGGCGTGCTCGGCATCATTTGCGGCGCCGGGATCGGCATCGCGGTGCATCTCATCACGGGGTTCCCCGTCTCCCTGCCGTGGTGGTCGTTCGCCATTGGTATCGGGTTCTCGGCCGGGATCGGCGTGTTCTTCGGCATGGTCCCCGCCATCCGCGCCTCCCGCCTCGATCCCATCGAAGCGCTCCGCTACGAATAAGCGAGGTTCCGGGGTTCCGAGGTATATGCTGGTCCTTAGATCGCACGGAGGGATCGCGTATGAAGGTCTTTGATGCGGCGGATATCCGAAATGTCGCCTTAGTCGGGCACAGCGGATCAGGCAAGACTCAGTTGGCGTCGGCGCTTCTCTACGATACGGGGGCCACCCCGAGGCTGGGTAAGGTGGACGAGGGCACCACCGTTACCGACTACGACGAAGAATCCATCGCCCGCAAGCACACCCTCTCCTCCTCACTCGCCTGGTTCGAATATCACAAGCACAAAGTCAATCTGATCGACACGCCGGGGATGGGCAACTTCCTCAGTGATGCGCGCGCGGCGTTGCGCGTGGTCGAGGCCGCCGTGGTCGTGGTGGACGGCGTCGCCGGTGTGCAGGTCGCCACGGAACAGATCTGGGAGACGGCGCAGCAGTTGAATCTGCCGCGCCTTGTTGTGGTGAATCGTCTCGATCGTGAGCGCGCGAGCTTTACGCGCACGCTTGAGTCGTTGCACCAGACACTCTCGCGATCGGCCGTCGCCGTGCAGTGGCCGTTGGGCAGTGAGGACGACTTCCATGGCGTGGTGGACCTGGTCGGCATGCAGGCCTGGACATTCGCGACCGATGGCAGCGGCAAGGCGACGGAGATTCCGGTGCCTGCCGACGTCACGGCCGAGGTTGAGGTAGCGCGCGCCGCTCTCATCGAAGCCGTGGCCGAAGCCGATGAGGCGTTGATGGAGCGTTTCTTCGAACAAGGCACGCTGACGCAGGAGGAACTGCTGCGCGGGCTCGCGCTCGGCATTCGCAACAGCCATCTGTTTCCCGTGTACTGCATGTCGGCCCTCAAGAACATCGGCGGCACACTGGTGGCCGGAGCCATCGCCGACCTCGTGCCATCCCCGGTGGATCGGCCGTTCCCGGGTGTTGCGCGGGACGGCTCGCCCACCACACGGGAGGCGGATCTCAAGGCGCCGCTGGTGGCGTGGGTGTTCAAGACCATCGCCGACCAGTTCGCCGGCCGCATCTCGCTGTTCCGGGTCATCTCCGGCACGTTGAAGTCGGACAGCACGGTGCAGAACCTGACGCGACAGGCCCCCGAACGCGTCGGGCATCTGGTCGTACTCGAAGGCAAGACGCAGGCGCAGGTGCCCGAAGTGCACGCCGGCGATCTCGCGGCCGTCGCGAAGCTGAAGGACACCCATTCCGGTGATGTGCTGGGGGATCCCAATGCCGGATTCACCATCCAGCCGCTGTCCTTCCCGGAGCCCGTGCTCTCATACGCCATCGTGCCCAAGACGAGAGGCGATGAAGACAAGATCAGCACGTCGATGCATCGGTTGCAGGATGAAGATCCATCGATCGGCTACACACGCGACGAGCAGACCCACGACCTGCTGCTGTCGGGCCAGGGGCAGATGCACATCGAGGTCACGGTGGCGAAGTTGCGACGCCGGTTTGGCGTCGAGGTGGAACTGAAGCCGCCGCACATCCCCTACCGCGAGACGATCGCGCTGCCCACCGAGGCGCACGGTCGCCACAAGAAGCAAACAGGGGGCCACGGACAGTTCGGCGACTGCAAAGTGCGCGTCGAACCGCTGCCGCCGGGGTCTGGCGTGGTGTTCGAGGACGACATTTTTGGCGGCTCGATCCCGCGCCAGTTTGTGCCGGCCGTCGAAAAGGGCGTACGAGAGGCGTGTGCCCGCGGCTACCTAGCCGGGTATCCGATGGTCGACCTGAAGGTCACCGTGTTTGATGGTTCGTACCACGACGTGGACTCGAACGAAATGTCGTTCAAGATGGCGGGCCGGCTGGCGATCAGAGACGCCATGACGCGCGCGAAGCCAACCCTGCTCGAACCGGTCATGACCGTCGAGGTGTATGCGCCGTCGGATTTCGCCGGCGACCTCATGGGTGATCTCAACGGGCGGCGCGGGCAAATCGCCGGGATGGACACACGGGGGACCAACACGGTGATCCGGGCCCACGTGCCGATGGCGGAGATGCTGACCTACGAGCAGACGCTGACCGCCACGACGGGCGGCCGCGGTGGGTACCACATGGAGTTCCACCACTACGCCGAAGTGCCGC
>CAZLJG010000048.1:0-8571 GCA_964559545.1 uncultured Solibacteraceae bacterium
GTGGTACCCGCATTACGGGGGATGGGCGTTCGACTATCCCGACATGGAGCAGAATCTGAATTCGATTCTGCCGGAGATCACCGCCATCAAACCCAGCCCGAACGGCGGCAACGTGCTGCGCATGGATGATCCGGAACTGATGAAGTTCCCGCTCGCGTATCTGTCGGAGCCCGGCTACTGGTATCCGTCCGACACGGAGGTCACTGGGCTCCGCACCTACATCGAAAAGGGCGGCTTCCTGATCGTGGACGACTTCCACTTCCAGAATGAATGGAACGTCTTTGAGACGGCCATGATGCGGGTCATGCCGCGCGCACGCATCGTGCGCCTGGATATCTCACACCCCATCTTCAACACGTTTTTTGCGATCAAGACGCTGGACGTCCCGTACCCAGGCCGCCTCGGCCAGCAGGGCCTGATGGGCGAGTTCTACGGCATCTACGAAGACAACGACCCCACCAAGCGCCTGTCCGTGGTCATCAACTACAACATGGACATCGGCGACTACATGGAACACTCGGCCACCGGTCGCTACGCGGTTGATCCTTCGAACGAAGCGTACAAGTTCGGGATCAATTACCTCATGTACGGCATGACGAGATGAGCTCGGAGGTGATTTTCGGCGTGATCGGACCGAAAATCACCTCCGAGCTCATTTGATCGCGTACAGGTGCTTATCCCCGCGAATGTAGATCACGCCGTTGGCGAGTGCGGGGGAGGCCCAGATCTTCTCGTCCAGCGAGTTGGTGCGGAGCACTTCGTGGGTTGGGCCGGCGCGGATGACAAACGTGTCGCCGTCTTCGCTGGTCATCAGGAACTTGTCGGCGAATGACACGGCTGATGCACGGAAGGTGCCGGGCACCGGCGGGCGGCCGCCTTCATACATCACGGCTCCCGTGCGCGCGTCGAGGCAGGTGGTGATTCCGCCATCGGTGAACAGATACAGGTAATCGCCAATCGCGATTGGCGACGTCACGTACGCCGTGCCCTTGTTGTAGGTCCAGGCGATTCGGTCTTCGTCGGTCTTGGCTTCGGGTCGCAACGCCATCACGACTTTGGCCGAATTACCCGCCGTCGCGAACACCAGACCGTGTGTCGTCACAAAGCTGGGAATGGGATGGCTGCGCGTGCCGGCCGTGCGCCAGCGTTCCTTGCCGGTCTCCGGGTCGTACGCGATGACGGCCTCAGCTCCTGACGCGATCAGGTCAATCCGGCCATCGACGGGATAGAGAATCGGCGTGGCCCAGCTGCGGCGATTGTTGCGCTCGGCGCGCCACACTTCCTTGCCCGTGTTGCGATCAAAGGCACGAATGTTTGATCCGGCGCCCATTTCCTGATCGACCTGCAGGATGACCAGATTCTTGAACAGGATTGGCGACGTGCCAGGGCCCATGCCCGCTTTGGCGATGTTGCCGAGGTCTGTCTTCCACTTCAGCACGCCATCCATGGAATACGCGTAAAGGCCGTGCGCTTCGAAGGAGGCAAACACCATCTGGCCATCGGTCACGACCGATGACGACGCGTAGGTGTTGAGTCGGTGGCGGTCGTCATACATCGGCCCGTCGTACGCCGTGTGGTTCCACAAAATTTTGCCCGTCTTTGCGTCGATGCCCAGGACGTGCAGCGAGTGGTCGTAGTCCACGGCGGTACTGTCCGGGTTCACGTAGCCGGGCTTGAGGTCGAAGCCGAGATGGTCCGGCGCCTTGCGGCCAGGCACGTGTTTGCCCTGAATGGATGTCGTGAGGAAGATGCGATCGCCCCACACGATGGGGGAGGAGTGACCGCGACCTGGAATCGCGGACTTCCATGCGATGTTCTCAGTGGGCGACCACGTGTCCTGATACTGGCCCGTCGCGATGCCCATGCCATTGGGCCCGCGCCACTGCGCCCAGTGGGGGTTGTGTGTGTCGTCAGCTCCCGTGATCGGAAGAGCAAGCGTGGCAAACAGTCCCAGCGCGACAAAGAGCTTCATTCCTTCGGTTCCTTCCCGAGGGCTGACATCACCGCCCGCACGAGATCTTCAGGGCAGTCGGCCGCGCCTTCGTCCTTGCACGCCAGTTGGCCGGCGACGATCGTCTCCCGGTACTGCTCCAGGTAGACGCGACAGTTGTGGCAATTCGCGACGTGGCCGTGGAAGCCGGCGTGTACGTCTTCGGGGAGGGTATTGTCGAAGTACTCCATGAGGAAGTCCGACACCTCACGACAACAGAGGTCCGTCATGCGTGTGCTCCTGCAAGGTGGGGGGCTATCAATGTCCGAAGTGCGAGCCGACCACGGTGGAGCCGGATCTTGACCGCGTTCGGGGTGGTGTCAACCAGCTTGGCCGTCTCCTCAGTGGAGAGCCCTTCGATGTCGCGCAGCAACACGACCGTGCGATACGTTTCCGGCAGTTCTTCAATCGCCTTCCGCACCATCTCGGCCGTTTCCTTGCGCGACAGCGCGACGTCCACCGGCTCGGTCCACGACGGGAACTGGTCGGCATGGTGCTGGTCCGGCAGAAATCGCGGCAGGAAATCCTGAATCGATTCCTCCGGCTTCCGGCGCCTCGTGCGCAATTTCATCAGCGCGACGTTGACGACAATGGAGTGCAGCCAGGTGGAGATTTGTGCGTCGCCCTTGAAGGTGTGACGCGAGCGGAAGGCATTGATGAACGCCTCCTGCACGGCATCACGCGCGTCTTCTTCGTCGTGCAACATGCGCCGGGCGACGGCCAGCAACCGACCGCCATACGTGCGCACAAGCGTCTCGAAGACCTGTTCGTCGCCGGCCTTCAGGCCCTCACGCAGTGCCGCCTCATCCATGGATGAGGAAGCGTAGCACGGCTACCCGCGGTGGACGGTGAGCACGGTGCGGGCGAGCCAGCGCAGGTAGTAGTAGAGCCCGACCAGCGCGGCCACGCCGCCGACCGTCATCAGTGGGCCGAGCACGACGGCCCACAGCGGATGGATGCCGAGCGCGATGGGATACCCGAACACGCCGTCGAAGCCGGCGGCCACGACGAGGCCCGCGCCGAACACGACGACTCCGGAGACCAGAAACGCCACGCCGACCGCGCCGAGGACGCTCACGATCACGACCGTGGGGATGCTCGTCAGTACCAGGAGTCCCGCGAGCGTCAGAAGTCGATGGAACCATGAGTACCCGGCCGCGCGGCTGCGGGAATCGTCGAGGAGCAGCTCCACGGTGTACGAACGGGCGAGTGCGTCAGCAGGTCCGAGCGCGAGCAGGACGGCATCCAGCGGCGTGCCGGCCGCGGTGGCTTCCGCGATGTGACTGCGAATGTCACGTTCCACTTCCTGCTGATCCGGCGCGGGCATGGCGCCGAGCCCGGCGCGCAGGGTGGCGATGTAGCGGTCGACGATCGGATGGGGGAGTGCCGTCATTGGGAGCCTCGCGCGTTCATCGGCCACACCGGTGGACGCCGTCCACCATGGCGCGCCATTCGGTTTCCAGGACCTCGAGCCGTTTTCGTCCGCGCGCGGTCGTCCGGTAGTACTGCCGCGGCGGGCCGCTCGGTGATTCTTCGGTGAAGGTGTCGAGGAGTCCGTCCGCCTTCAACCGGCGCAGCAGCGGATACAGGGTGTTCTCCCCGGCCGCGAGCGGCGCGTACTGATCAAGCGCACTCACCAGCTCATAGCCGTAATGTGGCCGCCCATCGATCAGTCTGAGAACGCACAGTTCCAACACACCGCGTCGCAGTTGTGAGGTCCAGTCTCCGAGGGGTGAAACAGGCGGTGGGGGCATGGGTGTAATGTGCGTTACACAGTAGAACTGTAGCAGAAGACGAAGCCACCGGACACGGAGTTCCCTCGCCTCGTCCTCACGCGCAGACGCTGGTCACATTTCCTGATCGCATGTCGGTATGCCCCCGTCACAGCTCGCGAGGGTCAACACATGCGACGACTATTGCTCAGTGTGCTGGTGGCGGTGTCGGTGATCGGGATGGTACCAACAGAGGCGCGAATTCCCCGCGTGCGTCCACTCTCGGAACGTACGGCGCGCCTGATCGATGTCGGACGGGCGTTGTCGCCCACGATACGCACCATGCTGGAGAAGATCGAAGCGTCAGATCTGATCATGCAGGTGGACACGAAGCTCGACTTCGATGTGCCGAATGCGGTCACGCGTCTGGTCACGGCGACTGAGGACTTCCGCTACGTGCGCGTCTCGATCAATCCGCGCCTGGCGCCGATCCGCCGGCTCGAACTGCTCGCGCATGAACTCCAGCACGTGCTTGAAATCGCCGCGGACACCTCCGTGCGCGACCAGGACGCGATGTGGCTGTACTTCACCCGCATCGGGCGTCGGCAGGCGGTCAGCGGGGCGTTTGAAACGGACGCCGCGATGAACATTGAGAGTGTCGTTCGGCGCGAGGTCAGTCGCGCGAAGAGCGGGGAGATGGCGAAGCTGGACCGGTGACCACACCGTCAACGACGGACATCGTGCCGGCTGTGCCACCGGTGCCTGTCCAGGTCTTGAGATCAAACGTCGACTGATTGGTCACCGTGTACACCGCGACGGGGTGGAAGGTGAGAGGCACCCCAGGCTCACATCGCTGCGGGGCCGTTGTCGCCTGCATGAAATAGGCGGTGTTGGGGCCGACGATGGTGGCGGTGCCGTTGGGTTCGACCAGCACGGCGGTGGCGCGGTCGATGGCGATGGCGCGCGCGGGCCGGGACCCGAGCCAGCCGTCCTTGTGGAGGCGGGCCATGAACGCCACGGTGCGTCCGAGCCGGCTTCGTTCGATGACGTGACTGTCGGTGATGATGCCGGACATATTGGGCAGCGTCAGAAAGCCGCGATCGAGTGTGACGTTTGCATGAAACGGGTTCGCGGTCGCCTCGGCCGTTGTGGTGGAACCCTCGAACGCCGCATACGAGAACTCGCTCAGGATGGCCAGGCCAGCTGACGTGCCGCCCACAGGCACTCCGCGGGCCGCGGCCTCATTGACGATCGTCTCCACCGGTGTGCCCTTGAAGTACCGCACGTAGCGGCTCTGATCTCCACCGGCGAAAAAGATCGCCTCGGCGCGACGCAGTTGTTGAAGCAACATCGGGTCGGTGGCCGCCTCGCGGTTGTGCACCACAAAACTCTCGATGGAATCCACACCACCCAGGCGCATCACGAAGTTGTGATACCCGTCGGCACCCGAGGCCCGCAGCACCACGATGTCACCACCACCGGCCTTGTGGATGAGCCAACGGAAGGCGTCCGGCTGGTCGGTGCCGCCGCCTGCGAGCAGCAGACCACCCTGTGTCGCGGGCGTCGCGTCAGCGACGTTGCCGGAGATGTAGTGGTCGAATCGTTCTCCGCGCGTCACCGTGGAGGGGAACGTGGGTTCCTGCGCAAATGCCATCGCCAGAAGAACAGTCACCAACCGCATGCGGAGAGTCTAGATCGGTGCCGGCACCCAGAGCACGCGCGCGCCGAGGGTGCGGTTCGCAAAGCCGGCGGCGTCGGAGAACTCGGCGAGTCGCGGCGGCAGGTCGACGTCGAACTTGTGGTCGCCGCCGACGGCGCCCTGGCGATGAAACGCGCGCGCGCAGTCGTCCCACCACGGCGCCGCGCCCCGGGCGAGTGGCTCAATCAGAAGGAAGGACGCCCCGCGGGACACGGCCGCGGAAATTGTTTCCAGCAGCCGGGTGCGTCCCGGCGCTTCCAGTTCGTTCACCGCCCATCCGGCCACGATGCCGGTGCCGCGCAGGGAACCGCGGCCTTTGACCGTGCGTTCCATGGCCGCGACGGCGTCGAGGCGCACGGGCCGGCCGATCAGGCCGAGGGTCTGCCAGTTCCAGCGCGCCTCATCAAGCGCCCAGGGATGCAGGTCGTAGCCGTCGATGGACGCGCGTGGTTCGGCCGCCGCCATCGCCCACGCCGCCGCGCACACGCCGGTGCCGCACCCGAGATCGATGATGCGCGTGGGCGCAGAGCCCGTCGTGACGGATCGGACAATCGCGTCCACGGTAAGAAAGTGCAGCGGCGCATAAAACAGTCCAAAGGCCGCGCGTTTGCCGGCAGAGTCGAGCGGCGATCGGGTGGGCAGTTGTCCCCGGCGTTCCACGTACCGCACCGACAGTGCGCGCACCGCGCGGGTGAACTCAGGTCGGGTCAGGTTGGCGAGGTGTCGTTCCTCAAGGGCGGCGAGGAAGTGGTCGCGCTCCGCCGGCGTCACGATCGCGCCTGCGAATAACGTGACGGCAAGGGATGGCCCAGGGCCGGCGCCAGTGCGCGCGCGGCGTCCGACACCGCGTCCACCCGCACACCGGTGTCGATGCCAAGGCCGTGCAGCATGTACAGCAGGTCTTCTGTCGCCAGATTGCCCGAGGCGCCCGGCGCATAGGGGCAGCCGCCCAGGCCGCCTGCCGATCCATCAAACGTCGCGATTCCAAAATCCAGTGCCGCCAGAACATTCGCCAGCGCCATGCCGCGCGTGTCGTGAAAGTGCAGCGCGATTCGCGACGCGGGCATCGTCAACAACATCTGTTCAAGGAGGAGGCGCACCTGACCGGGATGGGCGATGCCGATCGTGTCGCTGACGGCCACTTCATACACGCCGAGCGCGAGCAGCCGTGAGGTGAGTTCAAACACGCGATCGACAGAGACAGCGCCTTCAAATGGGCATCCAAATGCGGTCGAGAGGTAGCCGCGCACACGCAGTCCCGCAGCAATCGCCGCAGTCGTCACTTCCCGATACGTGTCGAACGATTCTTCGATCCCGCGGTTGGTGTTCTTGCGGCTGAAGGTCTCCGACGCCGCCGCAAAGATCGCGACGTCGGTCACGTCCGCCGCGATGGCGCGCTCCAGGCCCGCCATGTTCGGCACCAGCGCTGAATACCGTGTGCCCGGACGCCGTTGAATGTGCTGGAAGACCTCGGATGCATCCGCCAGTTGCGGAATCCACTTCGGACTCACAAACGCCGACACCTCGATCTCGCGAAGGCCTGAGGCGCTCAGGCGATCAACAAACGCGATCTTGTCGGCTGTGGAAATTGGCGCAGACTCATTCTGCAACCCATCCCGAGGGCCGACTTCGACGACGGTGACGGCGGCCGGGAGAGTGGGCATACGCGACTATTCGAAGTCGACCAGAACGGTGGTCGGTTGGACGAGTTCTCCTTCGCGACAGTGTACGGCCTTCACCACCCCGTCGCGTGGCGCCCGTATGGGGAGTTCCATTTTCATGGCCTCGAGCACCAACAGGGGGTCGCCCTCGCTCACTGCGGCACCGGCGGCGACATGAATGCGGACAACCGTTGCCGACATCGGGGGACGCAGGGCGTCCGCGTCGGACGTGCGTGACCGGGGCCGGGCACCCGCGCCTTCCACATCGGCGCGTGCCGTGATGCCGGCCAGCGTGACCCATGTGCCGTCCTGTGCCTTGAGCGCCGCGCCGACCGACCGCGTGTCGCCGTGGCGAACCGTCCATCGCCCGTCCGCGCCCGCGGCCACCTCAAACGTGCCCTCCACGCCGTCGATCGTGACGACGCCGGCATCAACCGTCGCCGCAAACTCCCGTGTCCCGATCGTGACCCGAAGCTTGGTCGCCATCAGGCTGGGTTCCCCGCGATCGTTTGAAACGGGTCGATCCCCCGTCCTTGGACCCCGGACCCCGGACCCGAGGACCCGAACCCTGGACCCTGGACCCCGGACCGCAGGCTCGTCGTGCTCGCCGCGAGCGCCACGAGCGCATGGAGTTGTTCGTCCGTGTACCCAGGCACAAACGACTCGATGTGTTCCTCGATGAATCGTGTGTGTGTCTCACACGCGAGGACGCGCGGATCCCGGAGGAGAGCGGCCAGGAATCCGATGTTGTGCTGCAGCCCGAGGATGTCGAAGCCCTCGAGTGCTCGCGTTGCGCGCGCAAAGGCCGCCGTACGGTTCTCGCCGTACGCAATCACTTTCGCGATCATCGGGTCGTAGTGCACCGTGATCGACTGGCCCTCGCGCACGCCCGCATCAACCCGGATGCCCGGGCCCTGCGGCTCGCGATACCGGAGCAGGGGGCCGGACTGTGGCAGAAAGCCCGACGCGGGATCCTCCGCGTACACCCGGCACTCCACCGCGTGCCCGCGCACGCTGAGGTCGTCCTGACGGAAGGGGAGAGGCTCACCGGCCGCCACCAGCAACTGTGCGCGCACAAGATCGACGCCGGTGATTTCCTCGGTGATCGGATGTTCCACCTGCAGGCGCGTGTTCATTTCGAGGAAATAGAACTCATCGCCCGAGAGCAGGAACTCCACCGTGCCGGCATTTACGTAACCGACCGCCTTGGCGGCTGCGACGGCCGCGCGGGTCATCCGTTCACGGATGGCGGGCGTCACCGTTGGACCCGGTGCTTCTTCGATCACCTTCTGGTGCCGGCGCTGCAATGTGCAGTCGCGTTCAAAGAGATGCACGGTCTGGCCGTGTCGATCGGCCATCACCTGAATTTCGATATGGCGTGGTCGCTCGATCAGGCGCTCGACGTAGACGGTGCCATCCGAGAACGCCCGCGTGGCTTCGCGCGAGGCCGCGGTGAAGCGCCGGTCGAAGCGCGCGAAGTGCAGATGCCGCTGACGTTCGAGATCGCGC
>CAZLJG010000048.1:8581-10923 GCA_964559545.1 uncultured Solibacteraceae bacterium
ATGCCCTTGCCGCCGCCACCCGCGGTGGCCTTCAGCAGCGCGGGATACCCGACGCGACTCAGCGAGGCGCGCACGGCCGCGAGTTCCTGGGACGCAGGCGTCTCACCAGGCACCACCGGCACACCGGCCGCAGACACCGCTTTGCGCGCGGCGGTCTTGGATCCCATGGCGGCAATCACCGACGATGATGGTCCGATGAACGTCAGTCCTGCGGCCTCCACGCGTGCCGCAAATGCCGCGTTCTCGGAGAGGAATCCGTAGCCGGGATGGATCGCGTCCGCACCGGTGCGTCGCGCGGCATCGAGCAGCGCGTCCACCTTGAGATAACTCTCGCTGGCTGCCGCCGGCCCAATCCCCACCGCATCGTCGGCCGCGAGCACATGCGGCGCGTTCGCGTCGGGTTCCGAGTACACGGCGACCGTGCGCACGCCCATCTCACGGCAGGCGCGGATGATGCGAACGGCGATCTCGCCGCGATTGGCAATCAGGACGCGGCGCATCATGACTGCCACGACGCCGGGCGCTTTTCCATGAACGCGCGCATGCCTTCCTGACCTTCGGGCGAGACGCGCTGGGAGGCAATGGCTTCCACGGTGCGCGGCAACATGTCTGCGGGCAGCCGGCCTGCGACTTCACGAAGCAGCGCTTTCGTCGCCGCGATCGCTGAGGGCGCCGCTTTGAGGAACTGCTGCACGTGACGATCAACCGTGAGGTCCAGCCTGTCAGACGACACCACTTCGTGCACCAGGCCCATCTCCCTGGCACGCGCCGCCGTGAATCGGGCGCCATTCAGGCACCACTCACGCGCCGCCGACAGTCCAATCTTGCGGACGACATACGGGGAGATCATCGCGGGCAGGATGCCGAGCACCACTTCCGTGAATCCAAACATCGCATCGTCCGCGGCGACGACCACGTCGCAGATGGCCGCGAGTCCGGCACCGCCACCCAGTGCCGCGCCATGGACGCGACCAATGACCGGCACCGGCAGGGAATCGAGCGCGAGAAACATCGACGCGGCCGTCGTGGCATCCGCGATGTTCTCCTCGCGGGTGTAGGCCGCCATCTTCGACATCCACTGCAGGTCGGCACCCGCGCAGAATGAGGCGCCGGCGCCGCGGAGCACCACCACACGGACGGAGCCATCCGAGGGCACAGTGGCCGCCCAGTCGGAGAGGTCGCGGATGAGTTCCTCGTTGAACGCGTTCCGGACAGCCGGTCGGTTCAACGTCACCGTGGTGACCGGGCCGTGTTCCACCGTCAGAGTTGTCATCATCTACATCCGGAAGATGCCGAAGCGCGCATCGGCGATCGGGGCGTTGCACGCGGCTGACAGACCGAGCGCCAGCGCATCACGCGTGCGCGCCGGATCCAGCACGCCGTCGTCCCACAGCCGCGCGGTGGAGTAGTAGGGCGACCCTTCCGTGTCGTACTTCTGGAGAATCGGCGCCTTGAGCGCGGCTTCGTCCTCGGCGCTGAAGGGTTTGCCGGCACGTGCAAGCTGGTCTTTCTTTACGGTGGCGAGCACCGAGGCGGCTTGTTCGCCTCCCATCACCGAGATCCGGCTGTTGGGCCACATCCAGAGCAGACGAGGTTCGTACGCGCGGCCGCACATGCCGTAATTGCCGGCGCCAAACGATCCGCCGATCACCACCGTGAACTTCGGCACGACTGAGTTGGCCACCGCATGCACCATCTTGGCGCCGTCCTTGGCGATGCCGCCGCGTTCGTATTGCTGGCCGACCATGAAGCCGGTGATGTTCTGCAGGAAGATGAGTGGCACCTTGCGCAGGTTGCACAACTCGACGAAGTGCGTGACCTTCAACGCCGACTCCGAGAACAACACGCCGTTGTTGGCCACGATGCCGACAAGGAAACCGTGCAGGCGCGCAAAGCCGGTGACGACCGTTGTCGCATACCTCGCCTTGAATTCGTCGAACCGCGAGCCGTCCACCATTCGGGCGATGACTTCGCGCACGTCGTATGGATGCCGTGGGTCGATGTTGACAACGCCGTACAGCTCTTCCGGGTCATACCGCGGTGGTTCCGGTGTCGTCATGTCGAGCGGCAGCTGTTTGGTCGTGTGCAGCGTGGACACGATGGTGCGCGCCAGATGCAGCGCATGTTCATCGTCTTCCGCGAGATAGTCGGCGACACCCGACAGGCGGGTGTGCACGTCGGCGCCACCGAGATCCTCGGCCGTCACGTCTTCGCCCGTCGCTGCTTTCACGAGTGGCGGGCCGCCCAGGAAAATCGTGCCGGTGCCTTTGACGATCACGGTCTCGTCCGACATGGCGGGGACGTAGGCCCCGCCGGCCGTGCATGAGCCGTGGACGACCGCG
>CAZLJG010000048.1:10933-15124 GCA_964559545.1 uncultured Solibacteraceae bacterium
AAGTGCTCCCGATCCGGGAAGACATCTGCCTGGAGCGGGAGGAAGGCGCCGCCGGAGTCTACGAGGTACACGCAGGCCAGCCGATTTTCGAGAGCGACCTGTTGGGCGCGGAGGTGCTTCTTGACCGTGAGCGGGTAATACGTGCCGCCCTTCACCGTGGCGTCGTTGGCCACAATCATCACGTCGCGACCGTTGACGCGACCGATGCCGGTCACGATGCCGGCGGAGGGCGCTTCGTTGTCGTACAGGTCCCAGGCGGCGAGTGGTGACAGCTCAAGGAACGGCGTGTCCGGGTCGAGGAGTTTTTCGATGCGTTCCCGAACGGGCAGCTTGCCCTGTTCGCGATGCCGTTCCAGATACTTCGGGCCGCCCCCCTCGCGGGCCTGCGCCGTCCGGGCGCGCAGCTCCTCGAGCAGGGCCAGCATGCGGGACCGGTTGGCGGCAAATTCCGGGGAGGTCGTCTTGATGTGGCTCGCGAGGACGTCCATTCGCTGGTCATTATCTCCCGAAGGCAGGGGAACCACTACAATGGCTGCGGAGGGTCTGTGGGCGAACGATCGTCAATTTTGTGGTGTGCACTGGCTGGTGCGGTCATCGGTGGCGCGGCCGGGTATCTGTTCTTCACGGACGAAGGACGACGCCTGCGCGAAGACCTTGAGCCGAAGGTGATGGACCTGCTGGGCGAAATCGAAAAAGCGCGCGCCATGATGGACGCGCCGGCGTCGTCGCGGCCGTCCCAGTCGGATGTCCGGCCTTTTGCCCGCTAAGGCCGAGCTGACGCCGCAGGTGCAGCGGCTCGGCCGGCGTCTGCGTCGCTCCGGACGCCTGGCACGTCAGGCCATCTGGCGCGGGTTCGTGGAGTTCACCCGCAGCGAGAGCATGACGTTTGCGGCTTCGATCGCGTACTACGCGCTGCTCTCAATTTTTCCCTTCTCATTGCTGGTGCTCGCCGCCCTCGGGCAGATCACCGTTGGCGAAAACGGCGCCAGCCTGCTCCAGCTTATTACGCGCGCGATGCCGGCGCAGGTGGAGTTCCTTGATGTGCAGATTGAGGCGCTGTCCGGGCAGGCGCTCCAACTCGGCGCGGCCGGCACACTGCTGATGTTGTGGGCGTCGATGGGGGTGTTCGGCGCGTTGACGTCCGCCGTGAATCACGCCTGGGGGGTGGAGCAGCCACCGGGGTTCTTCAAACACAAGCTGATTGCGTTTGTCATGTTGGTGGCGGCGGCGTTCCTGATGGTGCTGGCGTTGCTGCTGGTCTCGGCGGCGCAGGTGCTGGAGACGCGCTGGTTCGCCGGACTGGTCGCCGAATTTGGCTGGCTGGAGTGGCTGCGCGGGTTTGTCGTCCAGAACGCGCCGATGCCGTTGTTTGTGCTGGTCGTGGGCCTGGTCTATTACTACGCGCCGAATGCGAAGGTCCGCATGCGGGATGTGTGGGTCGGCGCGCTGATGGCGGGCCTGTTGTGGCGGCTCGCATTCTGGCTCTTCTCCTGGTATCTCGCCGACCTGTCGCGGTTCACGAACCTGCACGGGTCGATTGCCGCTGTGGTGGCGTTTCTGCTGTGGATTTACGTCTCCGCGGTCATCCTTCTATATGGCGCCGAAGTGTCGGCCGCCTACGCTCGGTTGCGCAAGGCACTGCCGCAGGAAGCCCCCGCCGCGCCGCCCAGGGAGTAGCCTCGTGTTGTTGAACCGCCTGTCACAAGAACGCAGCCCGTACCTGCTCCAGCACGCTAAAAATCCGGTGGATTGGTATCCATGGGGTGAAGAAGCGTTTGCCCGCGCGAGAGCGGAACAAAAACCCATCTTCCTGTCGATCGGCTATTCGACGTGCCACTGGTGCCACGTCATGGAGCACGAGTCGTTTGAAGACCCGTCGATCGCGGCGTTGCTCAATCGTGATTTCATTGCCGTCAAGGTCGATCGCGAAGAACGGCCGGACATCGATCGCGTGTACATGACCTTTGTGCAGGCGACGACCGGCGCCGGTGGCTGGCCGATGAGCGTGTTCCTGACGCCCGACCTCGCGCCGTTTTTTGGCGGAACGTATTTCCCGCCGACATCACGGTGGGGACGCCCGGGCTTTTCCGAACTCCTGTCGCAGTTGGCGATGCTCTGGCAGAAGACGCCCGAGAAGGTCCGCGCCAACGCCGCCGGCATCGTCGAACAACTGAAGGGCGCCACATCGAGCGAGACGCCCGACCGTGCGCCCGTCGCCGGCGTGTCAGCGATCACCGAAGGCATCGACCAGTACGTGAAGGCGTATGACCGCCGGAACGGCGGATTTGGTGGCGCGCCGAAGTTTCCTCGGCCGTCGGAACTGGGATTCCTGCTCGACGCCTGGGCGCTGACACATCGGCACGAAGCCCGGCAGATGGTGGCGGACACGTTGCGTGTCATGGCCCTCGGCGGCATGCATGACCACCTCGGTGGTGGATTCCATCGGTATTCGGTGGACGCCGAGTGGCGCGTGCCGCACTTCGAGAAGATGCTCTACGACCAGGCGCAACTCGTGCTGGCCTATCTGGGAGCGGCACAGGCGAGTGGTGAACCGTTTTATGCCACCGTCGCGGAAGACACACTCGATTACGTGCTGCACGAATTGTCCGCGCGTGATGGGGCATTTCTGTCGGCTGAAGATGCCGACTCTGTGATTCCTGGCGGCACAGAGAAACGTGAAGGGGCGTTCTACGTCTTCACCGCCGCTGAGATCGACACGTTGTTTGGCGCGGATGCACCCATTGTGCGCCGGCGGCTTGGGATCGAAGACGGCGGCAACGCGCCTTCAGATCCTCACGGCGAATTCATCGGTCAGAACATCCCGTACGTCGCGCAGTCGGTGGAGGAGATCGCCACACGCACCGGTCGGTCGCCGCAGGATGTGCTGCAGGTGCTCGCGGTGATGCGGCAGCGCATGTTCGAGGCACGTGCGACCCGGCCGAAACCACACCTCGACGACAAAGTGCTCACGGCGTGGAACGGCATGATGATCGCGGCGTTTGCCCGTGCGGGCCGTGTGCTCGTTGACAGTCCGAGGCGTGACGATTGGACGCGCGCCGCCGTGCGAGCCGCTGAGAGCGTGCATCGTCTGCTGTGGCGGCCGGAGACAAAGCAATTGCTCCGTCGATATCGCGACGGCGAAGCGGCTGTGGACGCGTTTTGCGAGGACTACGCCTGCTTGACCTGGGGGCTGCTCGAACTGTTCCAGACCACCGGCGACGCCCGGTGGCTCGAATGGGCCATCACGCTGACCGATCGACAGACGGAACTTTTCTGGGATGAATCCGACGGTGGGTGGTTCACAACAACCGGGTTGGACCGGACGGTGTTGTTGCGCCTCAAAGAGGACTACGACGGTGCAGAGCCATCCGCCGCGTCAGTGGCCGTGCGCAATCTGCTGCAGTTGGCGCACTTGACGGGGGAGGGGCACTACGCCGATCGCGCGCAGCGTTCGCTCGAGCGGTTCGGGCCTGCGTTGGGCCGCGTCGCGCGGGTCATGCCGTTCATGCTGTCGAATGTCGCGGCGTGGCACGGCCGGTCCTCGCAGATCGTGATCGTCGGACCCGCCGGCGCGGAGCGTCAGGCGCTCGAAGCCGAGGTCGCTCGCGTGTATCTGCCATTCGCCGTGCAGGTCACGGTCGCGCCCGGTGAGGCGCAAGCCGCCCTGGCCGCACGACTCCCGTGGCTTGCCGCGATGCCGATGGTCGCCGGCCGCGCCACGGCCTACGTGTGTCATGACTTCACCTGCCAAGCACCGGTGACTGAGCCCGTCGAACTGCGACGACTTGTTGAGGAGATCAGCGCGCCGCGACTGATCACGTAGTTCCGGAGTTCCGAAGTTGCGCTCAGACCCCGGCGATCAGATTGATCCACCACTGCGGCAGGTGATCGAGGATCGCTGACTCGAGTAATTTGTCGTAGCCGGCAAATACGGCCAACCCCATCAGCAGCAGTGCTGCGCCGAACCAGACGAGGATGCGCAGCGTCTTCGGCACGACGCAGGCGCCGAACTGGTGCGGGTTCTCCAGCACGCCGCATTCGGCCATGGCGAGAAAGATCGGCGGCACCACGGTGCGGTTCAGCTCGTTGCCGCCGAGCACCATCAACACGACCAGGCCGATGAAGGCAAACCGGCGCGTGTTGCCGCCGTGCAGGTAACGCAGCGACGCGGCGCCGACCGGCAGGAACAGG
>CAZLJG010000049.1:0-14964 GCA_964559545.1 uncultured Solibacteraceae bacterium
GTCGAGCACCCGTTCCACCGTGGTCAGGGTGGACTCGAGGGCGGCGCTCGTCCGCCGTGGCTGGCACGACCCACTCCTCGTTCGATGTGAACAGGATGCGGGTGAAGTTCGGCGCCATGTAGCTGTCCACGCCCTTACGCTCAATCATGATGCGAGGGTTGGTGACGAGGTCTTTCAGTGCGCCTTCAGCAGACTTGCTGCCGGCCCAGAACGCCTCTTCGGCCTGCAGGAGCAGGCAGTCTTCCAGATGGCGGTTGAAGTTGCCGACCAGCTGCTCACGGTACGCGCTCGCCGCGAACAGCAGCATGAACAACGCGACGAGCACCAGACCGGCGAGCGAGGCCTGCACACCGGCGTCGATCGAATCCTGTCCGAGGCTCGGACCGACGGACTGTTCGTACTGCGGCGTCAGGGAGGCCGGCAGGGCGCCGGACCGCAACACCATCGACAGGTCCGACACTTCCTGCTGGGTGAAGGTGCCGGTAATCTGGCCTTCATTCGAGATGCGGCCTTCGATGACCGGCGCCGACTCGACGCGGTTGTCGAGGATGATGGCGAGCTGTCGGCCGATGTTCGTGCCGGTGATTTCGCCGAAGCGGCTCGCGGCCTGGCTGTTGAGCGTGAAGCTCACGGCGGGCTGATTAAACCCGTCCACCGTCGCGCGCGCAGTGCGCAGGTCGTTGCCGGTCACCGCCGCCAGGCGACGCACCAGATAGAAGGACGGCACCCCGGGCTGGCCGGCCACCGACGCCGACATGCCGGGCACCACTTCCATGTCCGGGGGAATCTGGCCGCCGGTGGCCTGCAGCAACGTCGCCTGATCCGGCGCCGGGCCCTGCTCCACCATCTTCAGTTCGAGCAACGCGGTGCGGCCGATCATCTCCTTGGCGCGCGGGATGTCACTCACACCCGGCAACACCACGACCACCTGATTCCCGGCGTCGCCGTACGGCGCGACGATGGGCTCGGCCACGCCGAGTTCATTCACGCGGCGGTCGATCGTCTGAATCGCCTGCGCGACGGCCTCACGGCGACGATCCACCGCGATGTTCGGCTTCATGCGGAAGGTGTACGACCCGCCGACGCCGGCTTCACGGTCGAACGTCAGGCCGATCTGGTCCTGGGCCAGCTGGCGGAACTGAGCGTCACGATCGGGCGCCACGCCTTCCACCACGAAGGTGGTCAGGTCGAGCGGGCGCACACTCGAGGTGGTCACACCGGCCGCAGTGAGGGACTCCTGCAACTGGGCAGCCGTCGTTTCGGTTTCGTACGTCAACGCCTCCTCGGTGTTGACGCGGAGCACCATATGGATGCCGCCCTGGAGGTCCAACCCCAGCTTCAGGCGATCCTCAGGCGGATAAAACGCAGCAACGGCCAGTGCGGCCGTGGCAATGATGGCGACGACTTTCCAACGAAGGTTCTTATACATGGTTAAAGACCGCCGGCTTCTTTGACGACCGGCTCCTGCCCCTGATACCCACCGACGGAGGCGCGCGCCACTTCGATGCGCACCTTGTCGGCAATCTGAATCTGGACCGACGCATCGGTCAGTTTCGTAATCTGCCCATAGATCCCGCTGGTGGTGATGACCTTGTCACCCACCTGCAGGGCCTGCTGAAACTCCTGAATCTTCTTCTGTCGGCGCCGCATTGGCAACAGGACCAACAAATAGAAGATGCCGAGCATCAGGGCAAAGGGGAACAGCTGGATCCAGATACTGGGCTGACCCGCCTGCGGCTGTGAGGCAAAAGCTAGAAAGAGCGGAAGTGTTTGTAAATCAATCATTTAGGGTACATGTTGGCGGGTAAACGTCCGATGGAACGTCTGCCGCAACGCCTCGAACGTTCCGAACTCAATAGCCTTCCGAATCGACCGCATGGTGTCAAGGTAAAAGTGGAGATTATGCACCGTATTGAGGGCGGCCGCCGTCATCTCCCCCACCATATATAGATGTCGCAGATACGCCCGGGTGTGCCGCCGGCAGGTGGAACACGTGCAATCCGGGTCCGGGGGACTGAAGTCTTCGGCGTACCGGGCGTTCTTGATGGCAATCACGCCCCGGCTGGTCAGCAGCTGCCCGTTTCTGGCATTCCGGGTGGGCAGGACGCAGTCAAACATGTCGATGCCCCGGGCGACACATTCAATAAGGTCGTCAGGCATCCCGGTCCCCATGAGGTACCGGGGCAGATGGTCCGGCAGCTGGGCCGCGGTGTGTTCGACCACGTCATACATCACGTCCACCGGCTCGCCGACCGAGAGCCCGCCGATCGCATACGCGTCGAACCCGATCTCAAGACTGCCCGCCACACTGCGATCGCGCAGGTCCAGATGGGTGCCACCCTGGATGATGCCGAACTGCGCCTGGCCTGGCGTGGCGCGCGGCACATCGGGCGCCAATCCCTGCTGCAGCGCCTGGAAGCGATCGCGACCGCGCCGCGCCCAGCGCAACGTGCGCTCCATCGCGCCTTCCACCACGCCGCGTTCAGCCGGCCACGGCGCGCACTCATCAAAGATCATCGCGATGTCGGCCCCGAGTCGCGCCTGAATGTCGACGACCGACTCCGGCGTGAGGAGATGTGCCGCGCCGTCGATGTGGGATCGAAACGCTGCGCCCTCCTCGGAGATCGTGCGGCGGCCGGCCAGACTGAACACCTGGTAGCCGCCCGAGTCGGTGAGGATCGGCTTCTGCCATCCCATGAACTGATGCAACCCGCCCGCGCGCGCGATGAGCGGATCGCCGGGCCGCAAGTGGAGGTGATAGGTGTTGGCCAGAATGATGTCGGGCGCGAGCGCATCGACCTGATCAAAGGTCAACCCCTTGATCGCCGCGCGCGTGCCGACGGGCATGAACGCGGGCGTCTCAATCACGCCGTGCGGCAACGTCAGACGTCCGCGCCGCGCGCGACCTTCGGTCGCCGTTACCGTAAAAGAAAGATCCGCGTTCACGTGCGTTAAGCCTATACGGAAGCCAGCTTATAATGCCGACGCGTGAAACGCTTACGGATCGGCATCGTCTACGGCGGACGCTCAGGCGAACATGAAGTGTCGATCGCCTCGGCGGCGTCGGTTTTTGCGAATCTCGATCGCACCAAATACGAACCCATCGCCATCCGCATCGAAAAAGACGGTCGCTGGATGTTGTCGGACCGTCCGCCATCGGCGCCGTCGGCCGCCGACGTCATCGATCAGATGCGGGACGCGTCGCGCCTGCGCGGCGGTCGCGAAGTGCTGCTGCCACCCCGCCCGGGCGACGACACCCTGGTGCTGATCGATCGCCGGCCCGCACGTGGTGACGGGGATGAAGGCGCGGCCGTCCTCACCGGCCTGGGCCTTGACGTGATCTTTCCGGTGTTACACGGTCCCTACGGGGAGGACGGCACCATTCAGGGCCTGCTGGATCTGGCGGGCATCGCGTACGTCGGCTGCGGGGTCCTCGCCTCCGCCGTGGGCATGGACAAAGCCACCACCAAGGTGCTGTTCAAAGCCGCCGGACTCAGAGTGGCACCGTGGGTGGTCGTGCGCGACACAACCTGGCAGGCCGATCGCGACGCCATCGTCCGTCAGATCGGCGAGGCACTGACCTATCCCCTGTTCGTCAAACCCGCCAACCTCGGATCGAGCGTGGGCATCTCGAAGGTCAAGACCGTGGACGACCTTCCGGCGGCGATCGACCTCGCGTTGACGTTTGATCCGAAGGTCGTGGTGGAAGCGGGGGTCAAGGACGCGCGCGAAATTGAATGCGCCGTGCTCGGCAACGATGCGCCGGAGGCGTCGGTGCCCGGCGAAATCATTCCGGACGGCGAGTTCTACGACTACGACGCGAAGTACCTGCGCAGCGGCTCGCGCACCGAAGTGCCGGCGACGCTGACGCCAAAAATTGTCGCCGAGGTCCAGCGTCAATCGATCCTGGCGTTCCAGGCGATTGAAGGCTCGGGCCTCGCACGCGTGGATTTTTTCCTGTCAGGTGCGAACACGCTGGTGATCAACGAGATCAACACGATGCCTGGGTTCACGACGATCAGCATGTATCCGAAGTTGTGGGGCGCCAGCGGCGTCGACTACAGCACACTGATCGATCGCCTGATCACACTCGCGCGCGATCGCCACACGCGTCAGCAACAACGCCGCACCTCCGCGTTCTGACATCGCGCGGCGCGATCAGCCCCTTATCATTTTTGACAGCGTCCTGCATTTTGTGCTTGACACCCTCGTATCTCATCCCTAATCTACATCTTGCGTGACGAGGAACCACTCAGCCCATCTATTGGGTACGGTTCATCAAAGCGCACCAGACCGATAAGGACTGGTCGCGGGTGCGGCAGTGAGCCGACACCCGTTTTTTGTAGAGATGCCAGACACGTGTTGTTGCCGTGTCTGCCACGAGGCGAGAGCGCCACACAGCGGGTCAGGCGTGCCGAAAGGCCGCGACGGCTGCGGTGAGGACGGGCTCACGCGATCCCAACTGAAGGGGGGGACAATCACATGGCCAAGAAAGCAGCCAAGAAGGCAGCGAAGAAGGGCGGCAAGAAGCGCTAAGCGCTTCTCCACCTTTAAGAGAAAAGGGGGCGACTGTCGCCCCCTTTTTTTTTGTACGCGTGACGCCGGTGCTTACCGCAGCGTCACACCGTCCCAGATCCGGATGCGCTCAATGACGTCGTCCGGCCCCAGCCGGTCCACGACCTCCATCCCCTTCACCACCTGACCGAAGACCGTGTACCGCCCGTCCAGGTGCGGTTGTGGTGAGTGCGCGATAAAAAACTGACTGCCGCCCGTGTCGGCCCAGGACAACGCCATCCCCACCGTGCCCCGCGTGAATGGGAGCGGGCTCAGTTCATCCACGATCGAAAATCCGGGCCCGCCGATCCCATCGCCGCGTGGATCACCCGTTTGGGCGACGAAGTTCGCCACCACGCGGTGCCAGCGCAGACCGTTGAAAAAACCGGTGCGGGTCAACTCGATGAAGTTGGCGGTGGTCAGTGGCGCCTCCACAACGTTGAGCTCGATTTCCACCACACCGTGCCGCGTCTCCAGCAGGGCGATCGGCGAAAACTTGGGGTGCAGCAGCGCCGCTGACTCGAAAAATTCCGGGGCCTGGCGCAGCGGCGCCGGGCGCGTCGCCGCCTCGCGACGCCCGAGCAGGGTGGCCGCCCTTACACGCACGGCCCACTCACGATCCGCGAGCGCACGCGTGACCAGTGCCTCAGCCTCGGGACCACCGATGGCATGTGCGGCCGCCACCGCCGCGGCGCGCGCGTCAAACGCGGCGTCGCTCAACCCACGGTCGTAGGCTGCGGCCAGAGCCGTGAGTGCACCTGGCGGCTTGACCTCGCCGACGAGGCGCGCGGCCGTCGCCCGGACCGCAAAGTCGGGTGCGCCGAGCGCCTCAAACAACCGGGCCTGCAGATCGGGTGCGCCGACGCGGGTCAGCGCCTCAAGTGCCGGCCCCCGGACGCGTTGATCCTGATCCTCAACGAGGTCCACGATCGCCGACCGCACCTTGTCAGCCTCAAGGCCACCGAGTGCCCGGGCGAGCGCGGCGCGCACACTCCACTCCCGATCCGCCGGCAGACTTGAAATGACGAACACAAACGCCTCGGCATCCAGACGGGCCGCCGCGGCCAGCGCCGCAGCCCGCACCTGCGGTCGGCGATCGGTCAGTCGGTCGACCATCACATCGAACGCGCGGGCGTCGCCCGTAGCCGCCAGCGCCGACAACACTTCGAGCGTGAGCACCGTCGAGAGGTCGCGGGACTTCAGGAGTCCCAGCAGCGTCTCGAACGCCTGCGGCACATTGGGGCGCCCCAACGCGCGAATCGCGGTGACGCGAAGCCTGGGATCGGCGGCCGTGTCAGCGGCAAAACGTTGCGCCGCGGCGAGACCCGCAGGCTGCGTGGCCAGCCCACGGAGTGCGAATGCCGCCGCATACACGCCGGAGCTCCTCAGCAGCCACTCCAGAGGCGCCGCCGCGCGGGGATCGCCGATGCGCTGCAACGCAAACGCCACGGGCCACCACTGCGACACGGGACGACCATCCGGCCCGAGGGCGACGCGGGCGAGGGAATCGTAGTGACGCAGACGCACCAGCGCCAGCAACGCGAGCCGGCACGCGTCGACCTCGGCCGACTGGGGCGCTTCGTCATCGGGCGCAATCGCCGCGATGACAGGGCCACACCCGGCGAACGCGTCGGCGACGACGGTCGCCGACGGCACCCAGGTCTCGCGAGGCCCGCCGACCTGCGCTGCGATCAGTCCGAGCGCCTCTGCGGCCCGTCCCCGCACCCGCGCATCTGCATCGGACAACGCGGCGCGCAACGCGTCACCCGCGCCGGCATCCGCCATCAAGCCAAGCGCGAACGCGGCCGACGCGCGCACATCCACATCCGGATCCGCCAGCAGCGGCGTCACCAGTGCGACACCTTCGGGCAACCCGATGCGACCAACCGCGAGTGCGGCTCGTCGGCGGACCACCGGCACCTCATCGGCCACCAGCCGGCGCAAGTCCGCCGCAGGCACGGCCGGATCCGCCAGCCAGCGTTGCGTTTCCAGACGCAGAATCCACGCGACGCGCTGGTCGAGCGAATAGACCGGCACGACGGGCGCGACAGGCGCGGCGACGGGCGGAGCCGACGCACACGCCGAGGCCAGCACCACCCCAATCATTGCGGCGATCACAGGAAGACGGACAGGGGTCACGTCCCTATCGTAGTCCGACTGTTATTCTCGCGCCGCCGTGGACTTCCGGTATCTCGCCATTGAAGGGCCTCTCGGGCTCGGCAAATCTGCGCTCGCCGAGCGGTTGGGGGCACGTTTGGACGCCACTGTTGTGCTCGACGAACACGACAACCCGTTCCTTGCCGATCTGTATGGCGGGCGGGCCGGCGCGGCCTTCCAGACGCAGCTGTTTTTTGCGCTGGCCAGACACCGGCAACAACTGACCCTCCGGCAGGGCGATCTGTTCAGTCAGGTCACGGTCTGCGATTACCTTTTTGAACGTGATCGCATCTACGCACATCTCACGCTCGACGACAACGAACTCTTCCTCTACCAGCGGCTCTTCGACCTGCTGTCGCGCGACCTGCCCTCGCCTGACCTCGTGATCTACCTGCAGTCCCCCACCGACGTGCTCCGTCGCCGCGTGCGCAACCGCGCGCGCGAGGACGACGACCCGGTCCCGCTGCCGAGCGACGAATATTTGTCGGAGGTCAACGAGGCCTACAACCACTTTTTCTTCCACTACACGGCGACGCCGCTGCTGGTGGTGGAAACGTCGCAGTTTGATCTGTCGTGGGGCGACGAGGCCCTCGACGACCTGCTGCGCCAGGTGCGCTCCATGGGACGCGGCACGCGCTACTACGTGCCCCGGGCCTGATACAGTTGGCCTATGGCGTGGTTCAAGAAAACCCGCAAGCCCATCGAACCGCAGACCGACAAGTCCAGTCGCGTCCCGGAGGGCCTGTGGGTCAAGTGTCCATCGTGCGGACAGGTCATCTATAACAAGGAACTGACGATCAACCTGCAGGTGTGCCCCAAGTGCGCCCACCACTTCCGCATGAATGCCGCCGACCGGCTCGCGATGCTTTTCGACGACGGCCAGTGGACGGAACACGACGCGGACCTGCGCTCCACCGACCCCTTGTCGTTCACCGATACCAAACCCTATCGCGACCGCCTCAAAGCCAGCATCAAGGCCACCGGGCGCAACGACGCGGTGGTGTCGGCCACGGGATTGATTGACGGCATGCCGGCGGTGGTGGCCGCCATGGAATACGGCTTCATCGGCGGCAGCATGGGCGTGGTCGTCGGCGAAAAAATCACGCGGGCGATCGAAATGGGGATCGCGCAGCGCGCCCCGGTCATCGTGGTGTGCTGCTCCGGCGGCGCGCGCATGATGGAAGGCACGTTGTCGCTGATGCAGATGGCCAAGATCAGCGCGGCGCTCGGGCGGCTTGACCGCGCAGGGCTGCCCTATCTCTCCATCATGACGGACCCGACCACCGGCGGCGTGACCGCCAGTTTTGCGATGCTCGGGGACCTGCACATCGCCGAACCGAAAGCCCTCATCGGATTCGCCGGCCCGCGCGTGATCGAACAGACCATTCGCCAGAAGCTGCCCGACGGATTCCAGCGCGCCGAGTTCCTCGTGGAGAAGGGCATGATCGACTTCATCGTCGATCGCCGCGAGATGAAGGCGGCGATCGCGCACAGCATCCGGATCATGATGGGACTGCCGCCCTCAGGGCGCCCCGTCGCATCAGCGCCCGCCGCGGACGCGTAGAGACCGGCGGACCGTGCACGTCCGGGACTGGCTGTTCTCGCTCGAAGCGATCGGCATCAAGCTGGGCCTGTCGCAAATCCGCCGATTGCTGGACGCGCTCGGCCACCCGGAGCGGGCGTTTCCCTCCATCACCATCGCGGGCACAAACGGCAAGGGGTCCGTCACCGCCATGGTCGAACGGGGCCTGCGAGCCGACAGTCGGCGCACGGGCCGCTACACCTCGCCGCATCTGATCGACATCGAAGAGCGCATCGCCATCAACGGGCGCGCGATCTCCGCGGAGACGTTCGACCGGCTCGCCACTGACGTCAAAGAGGCCGCAGACACGCTCGAGGCGCCGCCGAGTTTTTTTGAGGCGACGACGGCGCTGGCGTTGCTGGCGTTTCGCGACGCGGGCGTGGACATCGCGGTGCTTGAGGTTGGCCTCGGCGGTCGGCTCGATGCCACCAATGCCGTCGACGCGTCCCTGGTCGCCATTACCGCCATCGCGCTCGACCATCAGGAACATCTGGGTCACACGCTGACGGCGATCGCCGCCGAAAAAGCGGGCGTGATCAAACCTGGGGCCACAGTCATCGTGGCGCCGAACCCGGCGGACGTCGAGGCCGTGATCGACGCGCATGCCCGCGCGAATGGCGCGACGGTCGTCAGGGCGATGCAGGGCGTCACGTCGTCTTCGACCGTTGGCGTGCGCGGGTCACAGTTGTCGCTCGCCACACCGCTCCGCGACTACGGCCAGTGTCGCCTGCAGCTGTCAGGGCGGCATCAAATCACCAACGCGATCGTCGCGGTGCGCACCCTTGAGGCTGTGGCGGACCTGTCGCCGGCGGCCATCACGACCGCGCTCGCCGATGTGGAGTGGCCGGCCCGCCTTGAGTGGATGCAGATGGGGGCCACCGACGTGTTGCTCGACGGCGCACACAACCCGGCCGGCGCCGAAGCGTTGGCGGCCTACCTGGCGGAGATGCTGGGGCATCCGGTGCCGCTGGTGATCGGCGTCATGGGCGACAAGGCCGTCGAGGAGATCGTGGCCGCACTTGCGCCCGTGGCATCCCACATCATCACGACTGCGGCGCCCTCGCCGCGCGCCCTGTCGCCGGCCGCGCTCGCGGACGTGTGCCGACGCCGAGCGCCGCACCTGCCGGTGGCCGTCGAACCCGATCCTGTGCGAGCCATCGCTGCGGCCGCCGCGCATGGCGCGCCGGTCGTCGTGGCTGGTTCGCTGTATCTCGCGGGCCATGTGCGGCAGGCGCTGACGAGGCGAGCGTGATACGTTTTGAGACCATGCGTCTGCTGTTTCTCCTGGTCGTGGCCCTCGTGTGGCCCGCGACGACGTCGGCCCAGCAGATCACGGTTGGTGGCTGCACGTTTGTGTTCGACAGCATCGCCTCCGTCGCTGATCCCAAGGACGAAAAGAAGGTACTCCGCGTGGAATATCGGGGCCTTGGCGGACAGCCCGTCGAGGCGAAGTGTCCCGATGCCCAGGTCTTCGCGCAGGAAATCGACTATTCGGATGCCGAGAACCGGCTCGACCTGCGGGGCCAGGTGGTGTTTCAGCAGGCCGGTGCGCGTATCACAGCCGCCACCGGCACGTTCGATCTCAAGACGCGTAATGCCGTGTTTGAGCAGGCGTCGGGGACGTTGCTGCTGACAGACCGGCAGTTGGACCGCACCCTGTTCGGCGCCATGGAGCCCGAGGCCTTTTTTACGGCTGACCGTATTGAAAAAACCGGACCGCGCACCTACAAGCTCGTCAATCCCACGTTCACCACGTGCGTGCAGCCGAGCCGCCGCTGGCAGATCAAAGCCGGCAGTATGACGTTGACGATCGATCGCTACGCCGTCATGCGCAATGCGGTGCTGCAGGTGAAGGACGTCTCGGTCATGTATCTGCCGCTGTTTTACTACCCGATTCAGGAAGACGACCGCGCCACCGGCTTCCTCATGCCCGGGTACGGCTCCTCGACCTATCGCGGCTTCACACTGAGCAACGCGTTTTTCTGGGCCATCAACCGCAGTTCCGACCTGACCGTGTATCACGACTGGTTCACAAAGAGCGGCCATGGCGTGGGTGCGGACTATCGGTACGTCGGAGCCGCCGGCTCGGCGGGCAACGCGCGTGTGTATGCCATCGATGAGCAGCAGTTGCTGAGTGATGACGGCGCCACGGTCATTTCTCCAGGCCGACGGTCGTACGAATTTCGCGGCAACCTCACGCAGGCGCTGCCGGCCGGTATCCGGTTGCAGGGCCGCGCGAACTATTTCACGGACGTCACCACGCAGCAGCTGTATCAGACGGACCTGTCGGCGTTCACCAACCGGTCGCGGTCCTTTGGTCTGGACGCCACAGGCGGCTGGGGTCGTCTGCGCGCCTCGGCACAGGCCGAACGTAATGACGTGTTCTACGGATCTGTCGCGGCGAGCACCCGCACGCAGCCGCGACTGAACCTGAGCATTACGGAAGCGCCCATCGGCCGCACCAAGGTGTACGTCGGCGGCAGCTTCGACACGCTGAGCCTGGTGAAATACAGCGACGTTGAGAAGCCGGAGACACGGCAGGGCATCTTCCGGACGGATGGCCAGCTGGCCATTCGCGCCCCCTACTCGCTTGGGTCCGCGCTCACCCTGACGGCGGGCCTGAACGCCAGGCGCACGGACTGGAACGCGCGGCAGGATCCCATCACCAAGGAGCGGATCGACGAACCCATTTCCCGTCAGCTGCTGGAAGTGCAGGTCCGCGCCGTCGGTCCGGTCTTCAGCCGCATTTACAACACTGAGGGCAGTGCCTGGGTGGAACGCGTCAAACACGTCATCGAACCGTCGCTCACCGTCATGCGACGATCCGCGTTTGATGCGTTTGAGGAAGTGATTCCGTTTGACCCATCCGTGGACCTGATCGTCGGCGGCACGTCCCTGACGTATGGCGTCACCAATCGGATTCTCGCCAGAGTCAGGCAGGCCGACGGGGCACCAGCAGTGGTGCGGGACCTGCTGAGCCTCGACATCCAGCAGACGTACAACTCCAACCAGAAAGCGACGGCGTACGACCAGCAGATCTTCGGTGGCCTGGGCGACCAGTCCTCACAACTGCCACCCGAGTCCAACTTCACGCCGGTGCGCCTCACGCTCAATGCGACGCCCTCGGCGACGATCAGCGGCCAGTTCGGGTTGGAATACGACACGACCTTCAAGGCGGTGCGCAGTTTTCGCGCGTCGGCCAACGTGACGCAGCCGCGCTTCGACTTCACGGGATCGTGGACCAAACAACAGGTCATCCCCGGGTTGCCCGGGTACTCGGCGTCGTACGCACCCCATTCGATTTCGTTTTCCGGGCGGGTGCGTCAGGAAGGGGGTCGGGCGTCTCTTTCGTACTCGACGATTCTGGACATCTTCAACGACCGCATGCTGCAGCATCACTTCGGCGCCTTCTACAACGCCCAGTGCTGCGGCATCAGCGTGGACTACCTGTGGCGGAATCTGAGCCACTACGGCCTTCGCAACGACAAGCGGTTCAGTGTGTCGATCAGCCTGGCCGGGATAGGGTCGTTCGTGAATCCCCTCGGGGTCTTCGGCAATAATGGTCGCCAATGATTAAGGTTCTGGTCACCGGGGGTGCCGGGTTCATCGGGTCCAATTTTGTGCGGTGGGCCCACGACGCACATCAGGACTGGCACATCACCACGCTCGACAAGCTGACCTACGCGGGTCGTCTCGAAAATCTCGAGGCTGTGATGCACAGCCCGCGCCACACCTTCGTCAAGGGCGACATCGCCGACGCGTCCGTGGCGGCACCGCTGGTGCACGACGCTGATATCGTGGTGCACTTTGCCGCTGAAACGCACGTGGACCGATCGATTCAGTCCGCGGCGGACTTTCTGACGACCGATGTCATCGGCACGTTTGTGCTGCTTGAGGCCGCGCGGCAGGCGCCGCGCCTGCGACGCTTCGTCCAGATTTCTACAGACGAGGTGTATGGCAGCGTGCCCACGGGGCACAGTGTCGAAACCGACGAACTGCGGCCGCGCAACCCGTACTCCGCGAGCAAAGCCGGGGCGGATCGGCTGGCGTACAGCTACTGGGCGACCTACAACGTGCCGGTCGTCATCACGCGCGCATCGAACAACTACGGACCGAATCAGTTTCCGGAAAAAGTCATCCCGCTCTTCATCACCAATGCCATCGACGGGATCCCGCTGCCGCTCTACGGCGACGGCCTCAATGTGCGCGACTGGCTCCACGTGGATGACCACTGTCGCGGCATTGATGTGGTGATCGACCATGGCATCAACGGCGAGGTCTACAACATCGGCGGCGGCAACGAGGTCAGGAATGTGGACCTGACCCACCGCATCCTTGAGCTGATGGACCGGCCACACACGCTCATCCGCCCTGTCGCGGATCGCCCGGGCCACGACCGACGGTATGCGCTCGATACGCGGAAGCTGCAGGGACTCGGCTGGGCGCCGACCGTGCCGTTTGATGCCGGACTCGCCGCGACGGTGCGGTGGTATGCCGACCACGAATCGTGGTGGCGCCCCATCAAGGATCAGGACGCCGCGTTCAAGGCGTATTACGCCGCGCAATACGGCGACCGCGCCAAGGCCTGACCGTGACCGCGACGGGCCCGACGGTTGTCACCGGCGCAAACGGTTTCGTCGGACGCCACCTGCTCTCGGCACTGGCTGCCCACGGCGACACCTCACTCATCGGCTGGCATCGGCGTCCGCCTGCTCCGGGTGGCCCCGCCGCCGGCGTGCGCCTTGTGGACATTCTCGACCGTGAGGCTGTGCGGCGGGCGATCGGTGACGATCACCCCGCACGACTCGTCCATCTCGCCGGAGCGCCGCACGTGGGCGATGCGTGGCGGAATTCCCTGCCGACTCTCCAGGTGAACGTGCTCGGCACACACCACCTGCTCGAGGCGATTCGCCTTGAACACCCGTCGTGCCGCGTGTTGGTGGTGACGTCCGGCATGATCTACCGCGCCGGCGATGCCGCCCTGACAGAAGACTCGCCGCTGGTCCCGTCGAATCCGTACGGACTCTCGAAGCTCGCCCAGGATCAACTCGCGCGCTTGACCGCCGAACATGACGGGCTCGACGTCGTGGTGGCGCGACCGTTCAACCACATCGGCCCAGGGCAGGACCCGAGTTTCGCGGTCTCAAGTTTCGCGCGACAGATCGCGATGATTGAAGCCGGCCTCGCGCCACCGCAGCTCCAGGTCGGCAATCTGGACGCGAGGCGGGATCTCACTGACGTGCGGGATGTCGTGGCCGCCTACATCCGGATTCTTGACGCCGCTCCCCGAGGCTCGGCGTTTAACGTGTGTTCCGGGCACGCCCACCGCATCGGCGATCTGCTCGACGGGTTGCAGCGCCTCTCGCGTGTCGCGATCTCGACAACTCCGGATCCCGATCGCATGCGCCCCAGTGACATCCCGCTCCTGCTGGGCAGTCACGACCTGCTGACGCGCACGCTCGGGTGGGAGCCCGCCATTCCGATCGACGTGACGCTCTCTGACACACTGGCCTGGTGGAGGTCGGAAGTTGGCGCGACGGTCTGAGATCCGCCGGCAATCACTGCACATCGCGGTCGGCGCAATCGCGTTGTCGCTGGCCTGGCTCACCTGGCAACAGGCGGCCCTGATGGCCATCGTTGCGGTCGGGTTCAATCTGCTGATCCTGCCGCGCATCAGCCCGGGCGTCTTCCGCGACGGCGATCTCGATCGGCCGTGGACGTCTGGCATCGTGATTTACCCGCTCGCGGTGCTCGGTCTCATCCTCGTGTTTCGTCACCGCCTCGATCTCGCGGCCGCCGCCTGGGGCGTACTCGCCGCCGGCGATGGCATGGCGACCCTCGTGGGCACCACCGTTCGATCCGCGCGGTTGCCATGGAACCGTGAGAAGTCCGTCGCTGGACTCCTCGCATTTGTTGTCGCCGCCGCAGTGGCCGCCGTGGGCCTGCTTGCATGGACGACGGGCGTACCTGTCTCGACCTGGATGATCGTCACGGGCGTGCTCGCAGCACTCGTGGCGGGGTTGGTCGAAACCATCCCGATTCGCCTGGACGACAACCTGTCGGTGCCGATGGCGGCGGCGGTCGTCCTCTGCTCGGCAGCGGTGGTGGACGCGGGTCTGGTGCTCGAACGGTGGCCTGCCGTTCGGGAGATCGCCGCGTACGGGTTGGCAGTCAACATCGGCGTCGCGCTGATCGGCTGGCTTTTACGCACGGTCACTATCCCCGGCGCCATCACCGGCGCGTGTATCGGCACGTTGATTGTGGCGGGCGCCGGGTGGACCGGATGGGCGTTGCTGATGCTGACGTTTGTCGTCGCATCAGCGTGCACCCGCATCGGCCACGCCCGAAAGGCCGCCGCCGGCATCGCTGAAGACCGCGGCGGCCGGCGCGGCCCGGGCAACGCGATCGCCAATACCGGCCTGGCCGCATGGGCTTCGGCGGTCGCCATTGGCCTGCCGGATCCAACCCCCGCCTGGCTGGTCGCCACCGCCGCCCTTGCCACCGCAGGCAGCGACACCGTGGCGAGTGAAATCGGCAAGGCGTATGGAAAGACGACGTGGCTGGTGACACGATTCACTCGCGTACCGCCCGGCACTACTGGGGCGGTGTCATTGGAAGGGACCGCCGCAGGCCTCGGCACCGCGGCCCTGCTGGCTGGGGCTGGCGCGTGG
>CAZLJG010000050.1:0-7282 GCA_964559545.1 uncultured Solibacteraceae bacterium
CGGCGGCCGAGCTGAATGCCCGTGTCCATCAGGTTCTTCACCGTATTGGCTTCGGTGGTCTTGAGGTACTCGGGCGTCAGCGAAAACGCCTGGCGGATGACATCCATGCGGCGCGTGAACAAGACGCTCAAGTCAAATGGCGTGAACAGCCACTTGTGGGGATTCACCACCAGCGAGTCCGCGCGATCGAATCCGGCGCGCATCCATTCGAACTCAGGCACCATGGCCATCACGCCGGCGTACGCGGCATCCACATGCAGCCACATCCTCTCCTGGGCGCACACATCTGCCACCGCAGCCACATCGTCGACGCTGGTGCTCGACGTGGTGCCGACTGAGGCGACGACCGCGATAGGGAGCCGGCCGGCCGCGCGGTCTTCCGCAACAGCTGCCGCGAGCAACTCCGTGCGCATGCGGAAGCTTGCATCGGCAGGGATGCGGCGCAGTGACTGGTGTCCGAGGCCAAGCGCGATCACGGCCTTGTCCACCGAGGAGTGCGCGTGTTCCGAGCAGTACACGCGGAGTGGCGGCAGGTTGCGGCCGGCCAGCCCGAGTGTGCGCACGTCCGGTACGGCCACCTCGCGAGCCGCCGCCAACGCGTGCAACGTGGAGATCGACGCCGTGTCGTAGATCACGCCTTCGATGTCCTGCGGCAGATGCATCAACTGCGCGAGCCAGCGCAACGTGACTTCTTCGAGTTCGGTGGCGACCGGCGAGGTGCGCCAGAGCATCGCCTGCTGGTTCAGTGTGGACGACACCAGGTCCATCAACACTGCCGGGGCACTGCCCGTGATGGCGAAGTACGCAAAAAAGCCAGGGTGATTCCAGTGGGTCGCGCCGGGGACCACGATGCGGTCGAGATCCGCGATCAGGTCAGCGAACGGCTCGGGCAGTTCCGGCGCACTCGTCGGCAACGCACTGCGGATATCGCCGGGTTTGACCTGTGACAGTACGGCGTGGGTTTCAATCTGTTCGAAGTAGCCGGCGGCCCAGTCGGCCAGCGTATGGGCGTGCTGACGGAACTCCGCCACCGGCATGTCGCCGAGGGGGGCGCGTGTGGAATCGTGCGCCATGTCAGCGGTGGTTCGCGACGTAGTCGAGCGCGAACTTCTCGAGCGCCGCGCTGGTGAGTCCGATCGCCTTCGCTTCCTCCACCGCGCGATCCTGCGGCCACTTGTCGATGACCATGCGCTTCACAAGCCAGAGGGCTCCCACACGATTCGCGGAACCACAATTGATGAACAATGGCTGGTTGGCCGTGTTGCCGACAACCTTGAGGAACTCATCCACCACTGCCGGGTCCGGTGCGGACCCTTTGAATGGCACATGGATGAACTGCAGGCCGGCGGCTTCGGCTGCGGCCTTCGATTCGGGGATCTGTGCGCCTTCTTCGGTCGCTTCGCGCAGATTCAGCACGGCCTTGTAGCCGAACTTCGCGATGGCCGCCATCGCCTTCGGATCAGTGGCGCCGGCGCATCCGACCGTCGCATCAACCTTCGTGTAGTTCCGAATCCCGTCGACCGTTTCTTTCTGCAACTGCGGCGCGACGACCAGGGCGAGTGTCAGCGTGATCACAGGGAGGAAGGACATACGCTGATTATAGGACCCGCCTTCGCCAAAGCTATCTTTGCACCAGGACGACCAGGTCCCCGGTGAGCCGCACTGTCAGCGGCGCCCCTTCACGCAGGGCGGTTTCATGGGCATCACCGGTCATCACCGTTGCCGTGCCCCCGGCGGCTCCTGCAACGCCTCCAAGAACTGCGCCCTTCTTGCCACCGAGGACGCCACCGAGAATCGCGCCCGCCACCGCACCCGCCCCGACTTTGGCCGTTGCGTCGGCGGACGGAGAGTCGCCCTCCCGGAAGATTGTGTCGGTGGAGATCGACAGTCGCGTGCCGTCGGTCAGAATCACCCTGTCGAATCGCAAGCCCAGTCGGGGCCGTTCCCGGAAACGCCCGCCGCGGTCCACCGACGTCACCGTGCCCTCCAGGCGCGCGCCCAGCGGGATGGCCACGCGGCCATTCACAGTTACCTCACGGCTGACCGTCGCTGTGACCCGGTCTTCCACCCGCGCCGTCTTTGAGGAGATGGCGTGGTCGAGCCGAATCCCAATCACTGAATTGCGCTCGACCGTGACCTCCATCATCGACGGGACTGTCTCCACCACCGGCGGCGGAATCGGATCAGGCGCCACGACGTGGGGATCGGGGACGTAGCGGGTAGGTGGTGTGGGTGGCGCAGGTGGTGTGGGCGAAGTCCGCCATAGCTCCGTAGGAGCGACGGCGGATGGCGCAGGTGCCACGGCGTCGGGTTGAGTCGGCGCGACAGCCGGAACGGACATCGATGGACGCGTCGGTTCAGTAGGTGGTGTGGGCGAAGTCCGCCATAACTCCGAAGGAGCGACGGCGGATGGTGTAGGTGATGTAGGTGGTGTGGGTTGGGGCCGGTCAGGCTCCGCAGCAGCCGAAACGGCCAGTGCCGGCACGGCTACCGGTTCCCGGAGCACGACGTACCCGGTCACCGCGGCCGTCAGGCCCCCGGCCACCACCACGCCCATGCCGATCAACTTCCAGGACACGTCAAAGACCCTCACCCCCATCTCCAGCAAGGCCCGTACCGCCGGCCTTCGGCTGGCAGGGCATAGGATTCTGGACCGCTTGTTGCAAAGCAGGGGGCCATGCGTCCTCTATTACGTACGCTCGTTGTCGCGACTCTCCTGGCGGTGCCCCTCAGCGCCAGTGCCCAACTTCAGGCCCCGAACCAGAACCTGGCCGCGCGCGATCTCGTGGCGCTCCACCAGGCCGGGTTGGGCGACGAAGTGTTGATTGCCCTGATTGAAACCAACTACGCGGTGTTCAATCTGGGGTACGTCGAAATTGTCGAACTGCGGAAACAGGGACTCAGCGAACGCGTCCTGATCAAGATGATCGAATCAAAAACAGCGCCGCCTCGGCCAAGAGCCGTGCCCGAACGTGAGCAGGCCGCGCCCACTCCGGTGGTGGTCCACCAGACCGTCACGCAGGAAGTGCACGTGGAGGCACCGAGGGCGCCGCGCGAGCGCGAATACGTGCAGGTGCCGGTCTACGTCCCAGTGCCGGTCCGGCCGCGCGAACCGGTGCGGGAACCCGAGCCGGTCTACTGGGGTTTCAACGGTCAGCGGCGACCCGACGCCTGGAAGGAAACACCCAAAGAAGAACTGAAGAAGGAGGCGCCACCCAAAAAACCGTCAGGCGGATAATGGGGGGTGTTGTCTGACCGTCGGGTAGCCATCATCGGAGCGGGTGTCATCGGTGCGTCCATCGCGGACGCACTCGCGTGTCGTGGTGTACGTGTGACGATGTTCGACATGCGGGCACCTGGAGCAGGGGCTTCGCAGGCGTCAGCCGGTGTGCTCGCCCCATTCATCGAAGCCAAGCCGGGCAGCCCGTTGCTTTCACTGGGCGCTCGCAGCCTGGCCATGTGGGACGAGTTCATGGCGGGGGTGCGAAAACGCGCGCACGGATGTGAGGTCGAGTACTCCCGCACGGGCACGCTTGAAGTCGCGCTCTCCGTCGAAGAGCGTGCGCATCTCACAACAGCCGCCGCTTGGCTCGCGGCGGAGGGTGTCGCCCATGAGTGGCTCGAAGGCCAGGCACTCATCGCGCGTGCGCCACTAGTGTCACCAGTCGCTGTCGGCGCGCTC
Organism: uncultured Solibacteraceae bacterium; assembly: GCA_964559545.1. Classification (GTDB taxonomy): domain Bacteria; phylum Acidobacteriota; class Vicinamibacteria; order Vicinamibacterales; family SCN-69-37; genus SYFT01. The sequence continues at coordinate 3,683 of CAZLJG010000050.1, forward strand.
AGCATTCCCGATCACCGCATCGTCAATGTGAGTGCGCTCGTCCGGGCTCTGGTGCAGGCGGCGCGGCTCTCAGGCGCGGTGTGTGTGACGCCGACGGAAATCGTGCAGGTCGATCAGACAAAGGGCGGCGTGGACGTGCGGATCGGCGACACGCGCGAGACCTTCGACGATGTTGTGATTGCCGCCGGCAGCTGGACGCGTCGCGTGAGGGTGGCAGGTGCGCCGATGTTCCCCGTGCGACCGATTCGCGGGCAGTTGCTGCACCTGCGATGGCCTGATGGCCCGCGCCCCACACACTCGATCTGGGGCTCCCGGTGTTACACCGTGCCCTGGTCGGATGGATCGCTGCTTGTTGGAGCCACGGTTGAAGATGTCGGCTTCGACGAACGCTCCACGGTGGCTGGTGTGCGCGAATTGCTCGATGCGGTCACCGAGCTGTTGCCATCGGCCGCGCAGGCCTCACTCGACGCGGTCCGCGTGGGCCTTCGGCCTGCGACGACGGACCACCTGCCGCTGCTGGGAAGACTTGCGTCGCACCCGAGAGTGATTCTTGCCGCCGGACACTATCGCAACGGCATTCTGCTCGCACCACTGACGGCGGACATCGTCTCAAGACTGCTGCTCGACGACGAGCGCGACCAGGCGCTGGATGTGACAACGCCGGAGCGCTACTCCGCGATATAACGCCACACGCCGTTGACCTTCCGCCAGATCGTGAAGAACGGGATCGGTGGTCGCGCGGCTTCCCCCTCTTTGGGATGAAGCCGGATAAAGCCGAACGTCACTCCCAAATCGCCGCTTGAGGCCACGACCGCGCTCTCGGCAGACCAGTACACACTGCTGCTGTTGGTCGGTTGGCCGGCGCCGACGTTGCGACCGATGTGCTCATTCCCAAATACAAACGCGCGGTCGTCGGGACCGCCCATGTTCATCGCATCAGGCAGACCGTATTTCGTGAAGGCCGCTCCGAGGCCGGTTCGCTGTGCCTCGTCTGAAAATGCCTGCTCCTCCGCGATCAGCGCCGTTCGGTGGGCATCGACAGCTGCGGCGTTCGACCGAGGTTCCTCCAACTGTGCAGGTAACGCGGGGGCGCGCAGCGTCACATCCACCTCACCGGCGGGGCGCGGTCGCCGTTTGTACGCCGCAACCAGCCATCGTCCGTCGCGTTTCACCCAGTAGGCGAGGTACTTCAGTGGCACCACCTCGCCCGATGGCTGTGTCATCGTCATGTAGCCGTATGTGAAGCCGTGAGCGCCGTCGGCCGACAGGCCCCCGCGTATCGGCGCCCAGTCGAGCACTCCGGTCGCGTTGGCAGGATTCGCCTTCAGGGCATCGGCCACGGCGGCACGGCCTCGCGCCAGGCCACCGGGGCCCGGCACCGTCACGTCCTCCGCAAACATGGCAGTGAGAGCAGGGATGACTGTCGTGGTGCGGCTGGCGGCTGCGAACGCACGGTCACCCGCAAGGAGGCCGTCGAGTGCCACTTGCGGTGACGACTGGGGAGGCAGGATGCTGGCGGCGCTGCTCCAGCACCCGCCACTCAATATCAGCGCAACGACACCCGCAGCAACTCTCATGCGCGCACTCTAATGCCACCCCGGGGTATCGCGTCCCAAATGTGACCAGTTGCACTCTGCGGTCCGCAGGACCCCTAGACCCCGGGACCCCGGGACCCCTGGACTACGGATAAACGTAGGTGCTTTGCACGCCGAGCGGGATGCCAATTCCCCAGAACACCAGAAGGAACGTCGTCCATACCAGGATGAACGTGAGCGAGTAGGGCAGCATCATCGAGACCACGGTGCCGATGCCGGCGCCGCGCACGTAACGCTGGCAGAAAACCACCACGAGCGGGAAGTAGGGCATCAGCGGCGTGATGATGTTTGTGCTCGAGTCGCCGACGCGATAGGCCGCCTGTGTGAGTTCCGGCGACAGGCCGACCTGCATGAGCATCGGCACAAAGATCGGTGCGAGCAGGGCCCACTTCGCCGAGGCTGATCCGATCAGCAGGTTGACTGACGCCGTCACCAGGATGATGCCGCCAATCGTCACCTGACCCGGCATGTCGAGCGCCTGCAGGAATGCCGCGCCCTTCAGCGCGAGCAGGGCACCCAGGTTCGATCGTCCAAAGGCATCCGTAAACATCGCGGCGAAAAACGCCATGACGATGTAGTAGCCCATGGTGCTCATGGACTTCGACATGCCGCCGATGACGTCCTTCGACGACTTCACGGTCTTGGCGGCGATGCCGTACGCGATGGCGGGGAACAGGAAGAGCAGGAAGATCAGCGGCACGATCGAGCGCATGAGCGGCGCCTGGAACGATGTGATCTGTCCATCCGGCGCGCGCAGTGGAGAACCGCCGGGCAGGGCCCACCATGTGAGGAGCGCGAAGCCGATGACCATCGCCAGTCCGCCCACTCTCAGCCCGCGTGACTCCGCAGGTGTCAACGGTTCGAGCGTCGGCATGTCCTTCGTGTCGCCATCCACCGCCAGCGCCTGCAGGCGCGGTTCGACGATGCGGTCGGTGAGGTACCAGCCGAGGAGCATGATCAGAATCGTGGAGGCGCCGGTGAAGTACCAGTTCGAGAGTGGGTTCACCATGCGCGCGGGGTCGATGAGCTGCGCCGCCGATTGCGTGAAACCCTGGAGCAAGGGGTCGATGCCCGACGGAATCAGGTTGGCACTGAAGCCGCCAGAGACACCGGCGAACGCGGCGGCGATGCCTGCGAGCGGGTGTCGTCCGGCTGTGTAGAAGATCACGCCGCCCAGTGGAATGACCAGCACGTATCCCGCATCAGTCGCGGTGTGGCTCAGGCACGCGACCAAGACGAGCATTGGCGTGAGCAGGGCTTTGGGGGTGAGGTTCAGCATCCACTTCAGGCCGGCATTGAGAAAGCCAACCGATTCGGCGACGCCGACGCCGAGCAGGGCCACGAGCACGACACCCAGCGGCGGGAACGTGACGAACACGTTCACCATGTTGGCCAGCCACGCGGCGAGCGCGGCACCCGAAAGCAGGTTCTGGACCTGAATCGGCTGCTGATTCCGCGGGTCGATTTCAGTAAACGCGATCGGCGACAGAATCGCGGACAACACCCAGACCGTGAGAAGCGCGATCACAAACAGGATCGCGGGGTCTGGCAGCTTGTTGCCGGCGGTCTCGATGCCGTTCAGGAACCGGTCGATCGGGCGCTTGCGCATGCGGAGATCTCCTCAGGATGCGCAAGCATACACGCAGTCCGCAGCTTGCCCCGCCGTGTGCCGCTATCGGCGCGGCGCGAGCGTGGTGCCGACCATTTCGAAGGCCGCCATGTACTTGTCGAACAGGGACGTCGGTCCCGAGTACCCGACCAGCACGAAGTGGCCCTGGTACTCGACAATCGCGACGACCTGACGGAACGGCACCGCCGTGTTCGACACGTTCTGGCCCATGTAGTCCGCCACCATGGCGCGCGCCGGACGGCCCTCCGAGGTCTTCGTCAGATCCGTGCCGGTCAGTGCGGCCTGCGGCAGCTTGGCGAGTGCCCCCTGGATCTCTTCCAGGATGCCCTCGAGCGAGTTGCCGGCCTTGTTGTAGAAGGCGAGCCGGATCGTCAT
>CAZLJG010000050.1:7382-14806 GCA_964559545.1 uncultured Solibacteraceae bacterium
AGAATGATGCGACCGTCAGGCGTGCGCTGTTCGTCAACGTCGCTCCATTGCAGGTCTGCCAATTTGGCGTTCGCGGTCTGCAGGTCGCGGAGGTAGTCGAGAATTGACCATGTGGGTTGGGAGACTCTTGGTGCCAGCCGGATCCACACCGACGCCTCCGCTTCAGGCGTGCCCTTCGGGGCGCTGAACACCGTGGTCTGGGTGGAGACTTTGTTGGAGGTCCACGTCTCCGGCATCTTCCCCGAGAATGGCGTCGGGGCCATCACAAACGGTTTCGTCTTCATCGGGGCGGCCGTGTTCGGCGGTGGCGATGTCGAGCTGATGAGCATGCCCGTCGCGTCCGGCGCCGGAGGCAACGCCTTCAGTCGCGTTTTCATCGCGTCGAATTCACGAGACGACGTCTTCAGTGCGCGGGGAGGGAGCAGCGCCGAGTACTCACGAACCGCGTTGATGCGATCGATCGAAAACGGATGCGTTCGCGCCATCAGGTCCCACGAGCTGCGCGACGACGGCGACATCTGTTCAAAGATCTGGAACATCTCTGCGAGGCCGTTGGGGTCGTAGCCCGCGTCGAACGTGATGTGCACCCCGAGGCGATCGGCCTGCGCTTCGGCTTCGCGGCTGAAGCTCATCGCCCCCACAGGGTTGCCGGCTTCGAGCAGCTTCGCCAGCAGTTGTGAGAGCTTGCTCTCGGACTTCTTGAGGTTCGCGAGCTGCTGTTCATCCTGGTAGTTCTTTGTGACCTTCTTGGCCGTGTGATGGGCCACCGAATGCCCGATCTCGTGCGCGAGCACACCGACGAGTGCGGCTTCGCTTGGCGCGGCTTCCAGGAGCCCCCGATACACAAAGATGAAGCCGGGCACTGTCGTCGCGTTCACTCCAGCCGTGTCGAGCACGTAGAGCTGATAGTTGGTGGGGAACTGCTTGGCGTGTTTCACCAGACGCTGGCTGAGTTGCTCCACGTAGGTCGTGATGGCGCGATCAGCCAGCACCGGCACCCCTGACGCCGCCAGTTCCTTCGCGTAGCCGAGGCCCCATTCGAGCTCCTGTTGCGGCGTGGCAAGATTCGTCGCGCCCCCGGCCGGGTTCTCGGCGATCTCGTACCGCTGGGCAAACAGTTCGCGGGCGCCGGCGAGCAGAGCCTGCGCTTCCGCAGCCTCCTGGGCCGGCAGTGGCATCCGGGCGTAGCGCACCCACAGGGCGGCCGCGTCACGGTAGAACTGGCTTTCCTCGCGGGCGGCGATCATCCCGACGAGCGCGCGTGCGTCCGTGGGGTCCTTCTTGTAGAAGTCTTCGTACCGCTTGTACGCGTCGTTCGGTTTGTGGACGCGGAGGTAGGCGTACGCCGCCGACAGCTTGTATTCCGGGACCTTGTCGTTCCGGCGTTCGGCGTCGTGAAATGCCGACTCGGCTTCCTTCCATGCCCCTTGCTGCGCAAACACGAGCCCCTTGCGGTGCAGCTCGGCCGCTTCAAAGGCGCGTTGCTGGTTGCGGTCGCCCGCAGCCGGCGGAGGGACGGCCGGGCCTTCCCGTGGTGTCAGGATGCGCTCGAAAAAGGCCGAACGGGCGGCTGGATCCACGATGGGCTGGGTTTGGCCCAGGGGCAGACCAGCAACAAGCGAACAGACCAGAAGGGTGGAGAACGACACGGGACACCTCCCCGCGCTGAAGAATGCATAACGCAGGCCAGCCGGGACCCTCGCAGGGTCGTAGACTGGGAGGCATGCCGTTGCTTTCCGCCGACGCAATCCACACCGCCCTGCGGGATCTTCCGGGGTGGGCACTTGAGGGGCAGAGCCTCGTCCGGCAGTACACCTTCGCGTCATTTCCCGATGCGATCGCGTTTGCCACCCGGCTGGCGTTTGATGCCGAGGCCGCCGACCATCACCCCGACCTGCTCATCAGCTACCGCAAGGTCACCGTCACCTGGTCCACCCACAGCGAGGGCGGCGTGACGGAGAAGGACCTGGCCGGCGCCCGGGCGGCGGACGCGGCCGCACGGTAGACTTACCGTCGCGGTATGCAGCTCAAGACGTCCTATTCCGCCCGTGAAGTGGCGGCGCTGACCGGCCTCACCGGCCGGCAGCTCCAGTGGTGGGACGAGGCACGTGTCTTCCAGCCATCGATTGCCCCACGACGCACGTCGCAGGGCGGCTTCACCGAGCGCCGGTATTCGCCAGTTGATGTGCTCGAACTGCTCGCGTTGGCCGACCTGCGCCGCCGCGGCTTCGACAACACCAAGCTCAAATTGATGATGGACTCCCTCCGCGAATACTTCCGTCGTCGTCTCTCCGAGACGCTGGATGATGCCGGGGACCTGCGGTTGCTGACGGATGGCAACGGCCTGTTCCTGCAAACGCGGCAGGGGCACGTGTTTGATCTGTTGGTGGATCCGATGCAGGCGCTGCTTGGCAGCGACGCATTAAAACTCAAACCGGTGAACGGAAAGGCAAAGCGCAAGGTGGCGCGAAAGCCGAAACCCAAGAAAGACTCATGATGACCACAGTTGCCCGCGTCTTCGTACTGCTCCTCGCCCTGCTCGCACCCGCCGCGCTCGTCGCACAGTCCACTGTGCCGACCCCGGCCTCGGTGATTGGTTTTGCGCCGGGCACCGAGTTCAAGCTCGCGAACTACGACCAGACGATTCAGTACTTTCAGCGGCTGGATGCGGCGAGCGACAAACTGACGCTGCTGCCGATGGGCACGTCCACGCAGGGACGGACGTTTCACGTTGCGTTGATCTCAAGTCCGGCAAATCTGGCCAAGGTGGACCGGCATCGCGAAATCGCGCGACGTCTGGCGTCGCCCGAGGGACTTTCTGAAGCTGACGCCCGCGCACTCGCGATCGAAGGCAAGGCGATCGTCCACATCGACGGCGGATTGCATTCGACTGAAGTCGCGGGCCCGCAGCACACACTGCAATTGGCGTACGACCTGTTGACGCGAACCGACACCGACACGACCCGCATTCTCGACAACGTGATCGTGATGTTGTGGCCGACGATCAACCCGGACGGGCACCAGATGGTGGCCGACTGGTACATGAAAAACGTCGGCACGCCCACGGACGGTGCGCCGATGCCCGGCCTGTACCAGGAGTACGTCGGACACGACAACAACCGCGACGCGTACATGCTGAACATGGTCGAGTCGCGTGTGATGGAGCAGGCGTGGCGGCAGTGGGAGCCCCAGATCGTGCACGTGCATCATCAGACGTCGCCGTTCCCGACGCGCATCTGGCTGCCGCCCTTTGCTGAACCGATTGCGCTGCACGCCCCACCGATTCTCTCGCGCACGGTCAACACCATCGGTATGGCGATGGCGCAGTACCTCGAAGAGCGCGGCCTGGTCGGCGCCACCCACATGGGCACGTTTGACGCGTGGTATCCCGGGTACATCGACTACGCGCCCATCTTCAAGAATGTCGCGGCGTACTGGACCGAAACCGCACTCGCGAACATGGCGGCGACCCGCGAGTACTCCGCGACGGATTTCGGACCGGCGTACCGCGACCTGCAGCCACGCAGTCTGTATCCGAGCCCGTGGCCCGGCGGGAAGTTTGGCCTGGCAGACTCCATCGCGTACATGCATGGCGCATCAATGGGTGTGCTCGACTACGCTGCACGGTTCAAAGAAAACCTGCTGATGAACCGGTGGCGCGCCGGCATCACGCAGATCGAGCAACATCGCAAGTCAGGACCGTACGCCTACGTCGTGTCCGCGTATCAGCGCGATCCAGTGGCGGCGGTGGAGATGTTGCGTCGGCTCGCGTTTGGTGGCATCCGCGTGTTTCAGCTGACGAGCGCTGTCACGATCGACCTCAGGGAATTTCCCGAGGGGTCGTGGGTGATTCCGACCGACCAGGAATTCATCGCCCTCGCGCGTTCGGTGCTCGATCCGCAGAAGTACCCCGATATTCGTGAGACTCCTGGCGGCGCGCCAGCGCAGCCGTACGACGCCGCAGGCTGGACGCTGCCGATGGCGATGGGCGTCAACATGGTGACGTTGACCAGGCCGATGACCGACGAGTTGCGGAAGGCGCTGAAGCCGCTCGGCACTCCCATACCTGCCAACGCCCCACCGGTGCCCTACAACTCGCTGCAGGGACCAGACGCCGCTCCGTTCGACAGCGCACCCGGACTTGGGTTTGATTCACACCCGGTCGCCGCCGCGATCGTGCCTACCGCGGCCAGCGTCGGCCTCGCGCCCGCCATGCGCGAGAACGATCCGCCGACGTCCTACGTCGCGATCAACCCTGTCGAGGTCAACGCGTTCCGCGTGATCAATCAGATCTGGAAACTCGGCGGCACGGTCTCGTACCTGCCGGAGACGCAGGATCGCGCCGCTCACTATGTGCTCGGCGGCATCGATGGCGTGCGCATCAGCGACTTGCTGCGTCGCCTCTACGTCAACGGCGTGCACCTTCGTCGCTCGGATGTGCCGACGACCACGATGAAGAAGCCGCGGGTGGCGATGTTCCGCCCGAACGGGAGTATGGACGAGGGATGGACGCGGTGGGTGCTCGAACGCTTCGAGTTCGAGTTCAGCGCGTTGACCGACGCCGACCTGACAGCGACGACGCCTCTCCGCGATCGCTTTGACACCATCGTCATCACCGATGAGCCGCGTGGGGTGCTTCCGCCTGGAGGGCGGGGGGGACGGGGTGCAGCCCCTTCGGCAAGCTCAGGGCAGGCAGGGCAGGTGGGGCCGTCACCGGATGCGGTGCGCGTGAAAGCGATTGACGACTTTGTGCGGGCAGGTGGCACCCTCGTCACGATGAATCGGAGCACGGCGTTTGCGATCGAGCAACTGAAGCTCCCAGTGCGTAACGTGCTGCAGGGTGTGGGCCGGCAGGAGTTTTTTGCCGCCGGGTCGCTCCTCAATGTGAAGGTGGATACGACCCATCCCGTGATGGCGGGTTTTGCGCCCGATGGGCACGTGTTCTTCAACGGCAGTCCCGCCTTTGAGACGCTCGACGGATTCAAAGGTGCCGTGCTCGCGACGTACGCCGCTGAAGGCGACCTGCTCGCGTCAGGCTACCTGCTCGGCGACAAACTGCTGCGCGGCAAAGCGGCCGCAGTCGAAGTGCAGCACGGTAACGGACGCGTGGTGCTGATCGGCTTCCGCCCGCAGTGGCGTGGCCAGACGTTCGGCACCTTCAAGGTGCTGTTCAACGCCATCATGCGCTGATCGTCTGGAGCAGCCGGGCTTCGGCCCGGCTGGTGGCGCTGAGGTGTTGGAGCAGCCGGGCTTCAGCCCGGCTGTGATCGCATGGCCGGTGTAGAGTATCGGCCATGCGCACACGTCTCCGCCCCGCTGTCGCCGCGTCCCTCGCCTTCGCCATCATCTTCGCCATCCCGTCCTGGCAGGGAAGTGCCCCCGTACAGGCCCAGGCGGCGCAGGCTCCAGCGGCGCCCTCCGCAGTGCCCGCCGAAGAATGGTTCCAGACGTCGCACACGATGAAGCTCGGGAATCAGTCGATTCCCTACAACGCGATCGCCGGAACCACGGCCATCAAGAACGACGCGGGCGACACGCTCGGGATGATGTATTCCGTCTCGTATGTCCGCAGTGACGTGCAGGACAAGAGCACACGGCCGGTCACGTTCCTGTTTAACGGTGGCCCTGGCTCGGCGTCGATGTGGCTGCACATGGGCTCGGTGGGTCCGAAGCGGGTCGTCACAGTCAACGGCCAGTACACGCCGCCGGCGCCGTATCAGATCGTGGACAACGAAGAGACGATGCTCCATCGGAGCGACCTGGTGTTCATCGACGCGATGGGGACCGGGTTCAGCCGCATTGTGGGGCGCGGCACCGAGCGTGACTTCTACGGCGTGGACGAAGATGCGGCGGCGTTTACGCAGTTCATCACCACGTGGCTCAGCCGGAACGGCCGGTGGAACTCGCCGAAGTTCATCATTGGGGAGAGCTACGGCACGTTCAGAGGCGCGGTGGTGGCCAACCTGCTGCAGCAGCGTGGCGTGCACCTGAACGGACTCAACCTGCTGTCGATGGTGCTCGATTTGTCAACGATCACGTTCGCACCAGGTGACGACCGTCCCTACATCTATTACCTGCCCAGCTATGCGGCGGTCGCGTGGTATCACGGCGTGCTGCAGAACAAGCCGTCGTCTCTGGAACAGTTGCTCGAAGACGCGCGTAGGTATGCCACCTCTGAGTACGCCGCAGCGTTGATGAAGGGGTCGGCGCTGACCGAAGCCGAGATGACCGTGGTGGCGAAGAAGCTCTCGACGTTCACCGGGCTGCCCGAGGACTACCTCAAGCGCGCCAATCTGCGTCCGACGCTGGGGCAGTTCAACGCCGAACTTATGCGCACGCGCCGGATGACGGCCGGGCGCATCGATGCGCGGTTTGCCGGCGATACCCTGAATCAGCTCACCGAAAACGCCGAGAACGATCCGTTCAACGCGGCGGTCGGCAGCGCATACACCGCGGCGGTGAACCACTTCACGCGCGAGGTGCTCAAGTTTGGAGGGGACCGTCCCTATCTCAACACTAATGGTGCCGGTGGGCGATGGAACTGGGTGCGTCAGGCCGGCGGGCGCGGGTTCTTCCCGAGTGCGCCGAACGTGCAGGGTGATCTCGTGCAGGCCATGGTGGCCAATCCGCACATGGTCGTCCAGGTTGAGAACGGCTACTACGACATGGCCACGCCGTTTTTCCCGGCAGAGTTCACGATGTCGCACCTCGGCATCCCCGCACGGCTGCAGCGCAACATCACGCTGAAGTACTACGAGTCAGGCCACATGATGTATCTGCGTGACGAAGACCGCGTGGCGCTGACAAAGAACCTGATCGCGTTTATCGACCGAGGCCTGGCGCCTGTCACTCGCCGATGATCTTCACCAATACGCGCTTGCGGCGCCGTCCGTCGAACTCGCCGTAGAAGATCTGCTCCCACGGCCCGAAGTCGAGTGCGCCTTTGGTGATGGCCACGACGACCTCGCGGCCCATGATCTGGCGCTTCAGGTGCGCATCGGCGTTGTCTTCGCCGGTGCGGTTGTGCAGGTACTGTGATGTCGGCTCATGTGGCGCCAGCTCTTCGAGCCAGGCTTCGTAGTCCTTGTGCAGTCCCCGCTCATCGTCATTGATGAACACCGATGCGGTGATGTGCATCGCATTCACCAGAACAAGGCCTTCGGATACGCCACTCTCGCGCAGGCACGCTTCAACGTCGGGTGTGATGTTCACGAATGCCCGACGCGTGGGGACGTCGAACCAGAGTTCTTTGCGGTAGGACTTCATGTGTGCGCCGAGCCGCGCCGTCAGCCGAAGAGGAGTCGATACAGGAGCATCCCAACGGCCAGTCCAAAGGCCAGGCCCAGACCAAATTTTCTGTTTTCCTGATTCACACCTGTCTCCTTTGTCGCCGAATTCCGTGACGCATTTTACACGGGGCCCCG
>CAZLJG010000051.1:0-14648 GCA_964559545.1 uncultured Solibacteraceae bacterium
CGGCGACTACAACGCGTATCAGTTCAATGACGGCTACACGGATCCGATGTCGGTGATTACTGGTGAACCCACGCCGGGTGACCAGATGGTGGTGCAGATGAGTCCGGACTTCGTGTCGCCGAACTACATCAACCTCACCGGTATGTTGCCCGCTGCCGAGCAGTACAGCTTCATCTTCGAGGGCAGTCCGCAGGCGCTTGACCACGTGCTGGTCAACACCGTCGCGGCGAGTTACCTGCAGCGCTACGCGATTGCGCGCGGCAACTCGGACTTCCCGTCGGAGTCACCCCTGGCGAACGATGCCACGCGGCCGGAGCGTGCGTCCGACCACGACATGCCGGTGGCGTACTTCCGCTTCCCGCCCCCGACCGCCGACCTGGCTGTCAGCGTCACGGCGGACGACGAGACGCCGAGTGCGGGCGCGACCGTGACCTACACCGCTACCGTGACCAATCTCGGCGCGTTCGCTGCGCAGGATGTTGCATTCAGCGTGAACGGTGTGACGACGACATTCCCGGTGCTGGCGGCTGGTGAGTCACAGTCCGTGATCGTCACCACGTCGGTCGCCTGTGGCCAGCCCGACGGTTCAGTGTTGTCTGTGATGGCGTCGGCCTCGTCCGCCACACTTGATCCTGCGGCGGAGAACAACTCGGCGGTCGTCGAGGTCACCGTGGCAAATGCCGCACCGACCATCACGGGACTCTCGACGAGTGTCACCAGGCTCTGGCCGGTCAACCACACGATGGTGGACGTCCATCTGACTTATGCGGCGACTGACGGGTGTGGCCCGGTGACCGTGACCGTGTCGGTGAGCAGCAACGAGCCGATCAACGGCCCGGGCGACGGCAACACCAGTCCGGATTGGGGGGTTGTGAACAACAATCTCGTGCGTCTTCGCGCCGAACGTGCCGGTGGCGGCACGGGCCGCGTGTATACGATTACCGTGACCGCGACCGACGCGGCAGGTCAGGCGACGCAGGCGTCCGTGGAGGTGCTTGTGCCGACCAACGGAGGCAGGTAGCCGGCGGGCTCGGGAAGTCGAATCACGAAGGACGACCCCTGGCCCGGCGCGCTGGTGACACCGATGGTGCCGCCACACGCGCGAACAATGGACGCGACCGTGGACAGCCCGAGGCCTGTCCCCTTGCCGGGCGCCTTGGTCGTGAAAAACGGCTCAAAGATCCGCGCCTGCGTGTCTGCGTCCATTCCGATCCCGGAGTCGGTGACCACGAGTTCGCTGAATCCTTCGGCGCACCTGGTGTCGACACGAATCGTGCCGCCCGAGGGCATGGCATCACGGGCGTTGACCAGCAGGTTCAGCAGGATTTGGTCGAGCTGACTCGGGTCTGCGAGCACCGGCACAGGCGTCGCCGCCGGGGCGATCTCGATCGTGACGTTCTTCCCGAGGAGCGGCGAGAGCAGTCCCACGTTGGTGAGGGCCGTATTCAGGTCCACGACGGCCTGTTGTGCCGACGACTTCCGGCTGAACGCCAGCAACTGACGCGTCATGGATGCCGCCTGCCGTCCCACAGTGGCGATGTCCTCGAGGTCCCGATAGGCGGGGTCACGGACGTCCAACCGTGAGGCCGCCAGTTCCGCCGTGCCATTGATGACCATCAGCAGGTTGTTGAAGTCGTGCGCGATGCCGCCGGCCAGCATTCCCAGGCATTCGGCCTTCTGCGCCTGTTGCAGCTGCGACTCACTGGCCTGCAGTTCGATCGTGCGCGTCTCCACGAGCAGCGCGAGGTTGGCGTTGACCTCGTTCATCTGGGCGGTGGCAGTCGCGAGACGCTCGTTGATCAGCCGTTCGCGTTTCACCGCCACACGCAGCTCGAGCTGTCGCACAACCTGCCGGCTCAACGCCTCCAGGGCATCGCGCTGGTCATCGGTCAGCGACTTCGGTTCTGCGTCCAGGACGCAGAGTGAGCCCACACTGGCGCCATCAGCGGTCACCAACGGCGCGCCGGCATAAAACCGGACCGACGGGGCCTGCGCCACGAGCGGGTTGTCCCGAAACCGTTCGTCGGCCAGCATGTCCGGTACTTCCATCAGCGTGGTGTTGAGAATGGTGTGCGCGCAGAAGCCGATCTCGCGCGGGATCTCGGTGATGTCGATGCCGAAGTTGCTCTTGAACCACTGCCGATCGCGATCGACGAACGTGATCTGGGCCACGGGCGTGCCGCAGATTCTCGCGGCCAGCCGGGTGAAATCGTCGAATTCGGCCTCGGCCTCCGTGTCGAGGATGTCGAAGCGCTCGAGCGCCTCCAGTCTGGCGGATTCGTTGGCGGGGATGGGAGCAGAGATCATGGCTCTCTGTCTACGCTCCCATCCCCGCCTCCGGATTGCCCTAGGTGACGACCACGGTGACCGTGTCCGACGTCTGCCCCGGTGGGTTCGTGACGGTAAAGGTGTAGTCGCCGCTTACGTCAAGCGTGACGCTGAAGCGCACGGAGGTGGGTGTCACCGCCTCCAACGAGTTGCCCTTGATGACGGTCACCACGCCGGTGGGACTGGTCATGGTCACGCTCAGCGCCGGGGAGAAGTTGCGGCCGCTGAGCACGAGACCCTGCGGCGTCGTATTGCGTGTGGTTTTGTCCGGCGTGACCCGCTCAAGCACGGGCATGGGCTGCGGACCCTTTGTCGGTTCGGCGCCCTTCACCGCCTCCACTTTCAGTGTGAACGGGTCCGAGACACCGCCGTCCGTGTTCCGGACGACGAGGAGGGCTGCGCCGGGCTGTGTCAGCACGACGGCCACTTCAAATGACGTGGCGTTCCGGTTCTGTACGGCGGCGCCTGAGAATATCTCGGTGTTCCCTTGCATCGTGATTTCCACCGTGAGGCCCGGTGCGAACCCGGTGCCTGTGACCCGAAGCGTGACGGGGTTGGGGCTCATAACCAGTGGGCTCGGCGTGACGGCGTTGACCACTGGTGGCTCGACCGCGCTCAGCGAGACGGCCAGGAGTCCGACTGCGGCGAGAGTAAGGATGTTTCGCATGTCCCCACCCTACGCCCGGCTACGGGGAGGTCGCTGTACTCAAGTGGACAACGCCGCCGCGGGCGCTGCCGTTCGCAGGATTGGGCGAATCGACCGCACATCGCGCTCGAACAGTGACGGCTGCTCGGGGTCACCGAAGACGACCGCGTGGTCATCGGTCGTCAGCGCGCGTTCCAGGCGGGACGCGAAGATCTCTGTCAGGACGCGGACATAGTGGTCCACGTCATAGTCACGCGGGTCGATCCATTCGGCTCCCCCGTACGAGTCCTCGTCGCGCTCCGGCACGAGGCCGCCGGATCCGCGGGCTGTGCGATACACGCGCACGCGTTCGCCAACCCTCCAGGTGGACCGGCCGCTGGCCATTACGGCTTCGTAGGGAAGCTCACGCCGTGATGCCCGGACGGCCGCGTACTCCTCAGGCGACTTCGTGAGTCGAACCCGTGAGGACACGTCGTAGGTGGACATGGTGCGCCGGCGAAGCGCAAACACGATGTCGAGGTACGCCTGACGGACGCCGGGGATGTCATCCACGAGGAGGGCCGCGATAGCCCGGCGCAAAAAGGCCTCACCAAACGGCTCTGCGCGACTCGATCGAAACGCGACGCCACGCAGCGTCAGTTGGTGGTCATAGGTGAGCAGCGCGTAGTTCTTCGGTTCGTGCGACAACATGGCCGCGTAGCGGCCCTCAAACTCCAGGTGCACGAGCGGCGGCAGCAGGGCCGCCACCTCGGACACCACGTGTCGCTCGTCTGCCTCAGTCCACGCCTCGCCAACGGAAAAGTACACGCCGTCGGTATCGGCTTCCAGCAACTGCACGCCCCGTGCCGCCAACTCCCGGCAGATCAGACCGAGTGTTTCCCGGCCTCGACGCGTGACCTCATTTGCCGCGGTGACGTCGGCAAACCGCGTCAGTCCGCCTCCGGCTGCCAGGTATCCGTAGGCAGAGTTGATGACGAGTTTGATGGCCGCGGACATGGCTTCGTGCGCGTGACGTTCCGCTGATCCAGGTGCGGCGGCCTTGCCGGCCGCCTTGGCCGCGAGCCGATATTCGACGAGCCGGTCCACGATGGTCAGGAGCACGCCAAGACGATCCCGCTGCGGTCCGATGCGGAACGCGCGCATCAGGGAAGGGTACAGGCTCGCCACGTCGGCCTTGACCACCCGCCGGGCCACACCCGTCGCGAACAGATGCAGCGCCGCGCCGGTGTGTTCAGTGCCGTCGCCGTCCCGATGGGCCGGAAGCGCCGCGTTGGCACGTACGTACGCGCGCACGATCAACGGATCGATGATGCCCGTGGCCGCGCCGGCATCGGCCAGCCGTTCGTATCGCCGTGGCGCCATGGTGGCCAGCGCAAAGGCTGCGCCGCCGAGGATGCGCGCGATGGCTGCCGCTTCTTCGACGTCCGCGGCCGCGTACCGCCTCACCCGGTCAGGGTCGGTGCGAAACACGGTGAGGATCTGGTCGCCACGAATCAGTTCACGGTCGGGCCCTGCTACCCCCAGATGCCGGGCGACCGCCTTGAGTCCATGGCCGGGCAATTCACGCGCGGAGAAGTCGTACGCGCGAACGGCGTCGAGGGTGTCGATGAGTTCCCGTCCCGGCGCCATCAGCCGCACGCGACGGCCGCTCCCGTCATCGTCGCGCATGCCCCGTCTGGCCGCGCGGCGTCGCAGGCCGCTGCCCGGAACCCGGCCGAGCTGCAGGCGAACGCCAAGCACCCGAGCGCGATGGTCGAGAAACGGGAGATCGAAGCCGTGCAGGTTGTGGTTCTCGATCACATCCGGATCGGCGTGTTGGATCGTGGTGACGAGCCTGTTGAGCAGCGCGCGTTCCGCATCGTCATCGTGGCCCTCGGCTTCGAGCATCTGAACACGACCGTCGGGATCGCGAACGGCGACCAGGAACACTCGACTGCGTCGAGGGTCCAAACCGCTGGTCTCAAGATCGAATTGCAGGCGTCGGAGGTGATCGAATGTCAGGCCGCGGAAGTAGGTGCGACCACTCGCGACCAGGTACTGCTCCTCCGGCGGCAAGTTGAGGAGTGAGGACTTGTCCGATGTGCCAAGTCGCCGCAGTGCGTCGGTGAGTGCGCGACCCGTGTCGGCGCTGACATGAAACCGAAGTGCGCCTGGGCCCTCGAGTTCGTGCCAGGCGACTCCGGTGTCGAGCAGTGCGTCGATGGAGTCCACGACCACCCACGGCCGGTACTGGACCTGCTCAGTGAGGAGCCTGCCGTCGATGCGGCGCCACACCCAGGCGCGGCCACTGCCGTCAGCCCAGACCGAGACGATCCCAGGCGTGGGGTCCCAGCCCCAGATCCATTCGTTGTCCAGTGGTCCGCGTCCTCAGCGGCATGCTATCGCAGTCCGACGCGCGCGCCGGCCATGACCCCGACGCCACCCATCGCCAGACCGCGCCGGTATTCCGCGCGACCCGCGACGAACAGGGTGAATCGGCGATGGACGTGGAGATCGACGCCCGCGATGAGTTGCAGGCCCGCACCGGACTTCGCCGTCGTGTTGTCGAACTCCCCACATTCAAACCCATTACTCGGGATTGGCGGCGTGCAGTTCGTGACGGTCCGGTACCGGCGGTCATCTTCGCGGTGCCACACGAGGCCCGGGCCGCCGTAGGCGGCGATCGTGCGTCCGCCCGTTGTGGCGATGAGGTTGCCGCCCGCCGTCCAGTCCGTTGTCTCGAAGCCCAACTCGGTGCGGTCGGCGCGACCGTGGATCCCCGTCGATCCTCCGTACAGGAAGACGTCGGTCTGCACAAAGGATCGGGTCGCTGTCCGCCAGGTGATTTCTCCCTCGGCGCGCAAATGCCGGGTCAGGCGGTAGCCAATGGCACCAAACACCACAGGGCCCTCGTCCTCGTCGTCGCCATGAAGGGGATGCATCGATGCACCTCCAACGGCCAGGGTCAAACGAGGCGCATCGGGTGTTGAAGACGGCGATTGTGCGAAAGCGGGCATCGGCGATAGTGCTCCCGTTGCGGCGAGTGCCAGGACGGCAACACAGAAGGGAAGCGTGCGTGGTGTAGTCATCACAAGGTCTCTCTAATTGAGTATGCGTAATCCACTCGCGGATGGGTGCACCAGACTGCACAACCGGTATTACAGGTGTTTGTAATACGATGGCGAACCCTTGGCGCCGCCATTGCCCGGGATTCAGGAGGAATTGATGAAGCGTAAGAAGGTTGTGAAGAAGACGGCTGCGAAGAAGGCCGTGAAGAAGACGGTCAAGAAGGTCGCGAAGAAGCCCGCGAAGAAGAAAGTCCTGGCAGTACCGGCGGCCTACACGTCGGTCACCCCGCATCTGGTCTGCAAAGGGACCGGCGCCGCGATGGACTTCTACGCAACGGCGTTTGGTGCCAAGGACAAGGGCCGCATGACCGGCCCCAACGGTGTTGTCGTGCACGGGGAAATGAAGATCGGCGACGCGATGATCATGCTCGGCGAAGAGATGCCGGAGATGGGGGCGCGGTCACCACTGGCTATTGGCGGGACGCCGGTCACCTTGATGTTGTACGTGAAGGACGTGGACGCGGCGTTTGCGCGCGCGACAGCCGCCGGATGCACCGCGCTGATGCCCCCGACCAACATGTTCTGGGGCGACCGCTACTGCAAGGTGGCGGATCCGTTTGGCCATCAGTGGTCAATCGCGACGCACATTGAAGACATGTCGATGAAAGAGATGGGGCGGCGCATGGCCGCCGAGTTCGCCTAACGCGCCCGTCCCCGATACAACCACCACGCCGGCGCGAGCGACAGGGCCGCGCCGGCGAGGTTGAGCATCGCAAACCCGGCGCGGTCAAGGAACCAGCCGGACCCGATGCTGGCGAGGGCGCCACCGGTCCAGATCAGCGCATCACCCGCGCCCTGAACGCGCACACGGTCAACGACGTCCACACTGTCGGTCAGCAGCGCACTGCCGCCGACGAATCCCAGGTTCCACCCAACGCCAAGCAAAAACAACGACGTCACCAGCAGTGGATACGATCCCCCACTCGCCAGGATGCCGACGA
Source organism: uncultured Solibacteraceae bacterium (assembly GCA_964559545.1). Lineage (GTDB taxonomy): Bacteria > Acidobacteriota > Vicinamibacteria > Vicinamibacterales > SCN-69-37 > SYFT01. Next base: position 7,023 of record CAZLJG010000051.1, read on the forward strand.
CGCACGCCAGCACAAGCACCACCACGGCCGCGACGAGCAGGACGAGGCGGCCGAAGCGATCGGCGAGTTTGCCCGTGACCGGCGAGAACGCAAACATGCCGAGTGTGTGCGCCGAGATGACCAGCCCGATCGCGCCAAGGTCGTGGCCTTGATGCCGGATATGCACCGGCGTCATCGTCATCAACAACACCATCACAAATTGGCCCGACACCATCGCTGAGAGCGCGAGCGCCACTCCCGGGATGCGCAGCAACTCGCCGAGTGGCCGGCTTGAGCCCGCAGGTCTGGTCGGCAGATGGCTGTCGAGCCTACGCGGGGCCGAGGACATCGCGATGGCTGAAAAGACGCACGCGAGGATGCAGACGACATACGGGCCGACAAGACCGTTGAGCCGCATGAGTTCCGCGAGTTCACGCGACGGCGCGAGCAGTGCCGGCCCGGCGACCGCACCAATCGTGGATGCCCACACGATCCACCCGATCATCGTCGCGCGTAGTTCGGCCGGGTAGAGATCGGCGGCGACATACCGTGCCAGGCGGTTCGAACCGAAGCCGACGCCGAAGAGAAACAAGGCGCCGACAAAGAGTGGAAACGATCGCGTGAGGATGGCCACGGTGGCGAGGCTGATCGCCACCGTGGCCGTGACGTACCCGATCGTCAACCCTGTGCGTGGTCCCCAGCGGCGGACGACAGCCGCGAGGGCGGCCGCACCGGCGGCGGTCCCAAGGACCGTTGCCGCTGCGGGGACTCCGCTCCACGAGGTGCTGCCCGTGAGGTCCTCAGCCACCAGGCCATTCACGGTGTTCGACGCGAGAAACCCCGTGGTGGAGATGGCCACGCCCGAGAAGACGGCGCCAAACGCGCGGCGCCGGTGCTGGACGGAGAGCGAGGAGCCGTCGTGGGCGCTCAATCGCCCCCGCGTGCGCTCGAGACGCTGTAGGCCCCCGTCCCCGCGTCAAACCAGTTGTAGTACATCCGCAGGCTACCGCCTGGAAGTGTCACCACATCCGGGTCGGCTGCCTGACTCATCACGGCTGACTCGGTTGAGAATGTGAGGCCGTCGGTCGAGGTCGCCGAATACAGCCGCAGATCCGCGTTGCGGAAGTAGAGCACGGTGACCGAGCCATTGCTGTTGGTGAACGCGGCCGGATGCGCCGCCGATCCGGACAACGTCGCACCGGGGCCGATGCGCACTCCGGGATCCATCGTCCACGTCATGAGATCGGTGGACCACGCGCTCTTCATCGGCAGGGGGACGATGGCCGTGCCCGGGCGGTCGAGTTCGGAGAAGTACATGCGCCAACGGCCGTCGGATGTGCGGGCGATGCCTGGGCCGCTCAGCGCGGACAGGCCGGCTGCGCCGGCACTGATGCGCTCACCTTCGAGGGTGAAGGTCAGTCCCTCGTCCGTGCTGATCAGGCTTGAGATCCCGTTGTTGGAAATCGAATACATCCGGACGCGTCCGTCGCTCAGGCGCAGGACGCGGGAATGTCCCATGCCTTCGGGCAGGCGGTTGCCGGGTTCCATGGTGAACGTGAGCCCGTCGGTCGAGATGGCGCTGCGGTACGCGCGGTCCGCAAACAGAAACATGCGCCACCGGCCGTCATTCAGGAGCAGCGATGTAGTGTCGGCCATCGTGCCGCTGATGCCGGCAGAGGCGCTGGTGAATCGTGTGCCTTCAGCCGTCCACACGACCGAGGGCGTCCCTCCGGGAGACGGCGTCGGGGTCGTGGGTGTTGTGGGTGTTGTCGGTGTTGTGGGGGCGGCAGAGCCGCCCCCACATGCCACCATGAGCAAAAAGCAGAACAGAGGGCTACTTGCCCGCATTGAGATCATTCCAGTGCAGCAGGGTGTTGAAGCCCAGGATGTAAGTGCCCTGGGACTGCCAGCGCCAGAACGGACGAATCGCAAACATCACGACGTGCCCTTTGCCGACGGGGGCGTCGATCACCTGCGGCCGGCTCTCGAGATTTTCGCCGCCGACGAGGCCACCCGACAGCAACATGTCATCGGCACTGGGCGGGAACGCCAGCACGACGCGCGGTTGCATGAAGTCGAGCATGGCTGCAGCCGCGCCGCCGCCACGACCGCCGCCGGCAAATCCGGCACCCGCACCTGCGCCACGGCCTCCCCGGCCAGCGGCGGCTGCGGGCGTTTCCGCTGCCACCGGCGCGGTCGGCGTCCAGTCCTTCGTGGGATCCCACGTGCCGAACACGTTCTGGCTCTGGCCCATCGGTTGTGTGTTCTGGTAGTTGGCGCCACGTCCGGTCGTCACGACCGGTGTCGCTGCGCGTGGACCTGGTCGGCCGCCGATGCTGAAGAGGGGGCCACCGTTGGCCTTGTAGTAGACCGGCAGATGATTCCGGTTGAGGCCGTACGCGATTGGGCTCGTCTTGTCGGACACCACGCCGCGATAGATCGAACCGGGCGCCGTCAGGCCTGCCCCGAGATCGACGGTGATGCCTGGCGTGAGGTAGTTGTTCGGGAAGATCGCCGCCGTCCCGCCTTCGGTAATCAGCGTGCCGCCGGCCTGCACAAACTCGTAGAGCTTCTTGAGGCCAGACACGCCCAGGCCGCCGCGCGTATCCGGTGTGGAGTCGGGATACCCGAGCGACTGGAACTGTTCCGACTTCTGGAAGGGCACTGGTGTACCGCTGGTGGGCGGGTCCTGTCCGACATTGCCGCCGTGTGGCCAGAGGATGACGTCGAACTGACTCAGGTCACGTTTGGAGACTTCGTTTTCTCCGAAGTACGTGTACGGAATCTTGTAGTAGTCGAGTGACGCACGGACCCAGCCTTCATCCTGCGTGTTTCCCCATGAGTGCACGTAGCCGATGCGCGGCACATCAAGGTTGTGGGTCTTCACGGTCGGCGTGGAGGCCACCGCATACCCGGAGAGGCCCAGTTCGATCAGCACCGGTTCAAGCTGTGCGCGATTGGCGTTGGGGATGATGAACGCGCCTGCGCCAAACTTCCGGCCGGCCGCATCAAACTCCGCTTCAGCCGCCTGCATCGCCACGTTCGCAAACTGGAAGCGGAACTGCGCGAGCAGGTTGTCGCCGGTGTGGTCAACGATCACGGTGGAGCCGGTGCCAGTGATGCCGCCGGTCGCCCGGATCGCGCCGGTCACCGGCGTCATCGCCGCCGTGAGGATCGCCTTGTCGTTGATCTCATGCGAGATGATGTTGCGCATCATCGGATACGTCCACCCGAGGTCGTCGTACGGACTCGGATTCGCCATCGAGTAGTCCTGCTTGGCGAAGTACATGTCCACCACGGTGCGATACGGCTGGTCACCGCGGATGATCCAGTCCCCGGCCTTGACGCTGACGCCGCCGGCCGTAAAGGCCGCAGCGGCCTTGTGGATTTCGACGCCCTGCGCCTGCAGCCCCGCGACCGCTTCAGCCGCGTTGGCCTTGCTGTGCTGGTCGGCAGGAATCACCCACGCGTTGGAGGTGCCGTCCTTGCCCCTGTTCACCGCGTTGCGGTTCTTGATCCAGTAGTTCTCGAGCCAACGCTCCTTGTCCTTGCCCGTAAAGGACAGCGCAAACATCACCGCCGACTGGCTCATGTTCACGTGGGCGCGCGGGCCCCAATTCACGTTGCCCGGATCGGGGTTCGGACGGAACCACTCGCGGCTGTTGCCGCGACCGCCACGAGCACCAGCGGGCGCCGCGCCGCCGCGACCCGCCTGTGGGCCGGCCGCCGGCGGAGCAGGGGCTGCCGCGCCGCCTGGACCACGCGGCGTCACCGCGTTCACGCCGTACCCGCCGACCTCGTAAAACCGGCCGGTCGCGTTGTGCGTGTGGACCGCATAGAACATGTAGTTCGGTGTCCACCCGTCGTAGAAGCCGTACGTCCACACGCCCGGGACGCCGCGTTTGGTCATTTCCATCACGTCGTTCTGCGCGAACATCCACCACTCACCGATCGTGATCGGATCAAGTTGTTCGTTGTAGGGGCCGGTGCCGGTGGAGGCGTAGAGCAACGACGCCTGCTCGTGCAGGTCGTGCAGGATGGTCGGCTTCCATTCGTTGGCCACCTTCATCACGTTCTTGGTCATCGCCAGGAACTGGCCCATGCCGTCGCGGTTGTTGTCGTGTGCGACGTACTTGCCCCAGTAGGGAAGACCCAGCTGGCCCTGCAGGCCCTTGGCCTGGCGCTCAGCGTTGTAATACGCCGTGTCCACGATGCGCTCGCGGCCGTCCACCTCGACGACGGGCGTGATGAACGTGATCACGTTGTCGCGAATCTGGCGGACGAAGGCTGATTCGGAGACGACCAGCCGGTAGGCCAGCTCGGTCAACATCTCGGGGCCGCCACGTTCCGTGGAGTGGACGCCGCTGGTCAGCCAGTAGATGGGTTTGGCGCGGCTGATGATCTGGCGCGCCTGCGCTTCGGTGGTGCGGCGCGGGTCCGTCAACGCCTGCAGGTCGGCCTTGTAGCGATCCAGGTTCTTGATCGTGGTCTCGTTGGCAATGGCCAGCACGACCTGGTCGCGGCCTTCTTCCGTCTGTCCAATCACCCAGAACTTCGCGCGTGCCGGCGCGGCGTCGGCGATCGCTTTCATGTACGCGTGGATTTCACGCGCGTACGTGAGGTGCCCCGGTTGCCCGGTGACACGCCCGAGAAACTTCAGCGGGGTCGGCACGGTGTCGGATGCCGGCAGGTGGTCCACCAGTTCGGTGTTGATGCGGGCGTCGGTCAGATACTGTTTGATGAGTGCGGTGTATTCGGCGTCAATCTTCTGCGTCGGCGCCTGCGTTTGTGCGTGCGGGGTATTCCAGGGCATGAGCGCGACGAGGGCGAATACGGCCCACGCGGCGAGTGCTGCGGTCTTTCGATGTACTGACATATGAATGTGCCTCCGGGGCGTGTCCGTCTGATGGACGCGCCAATCATACGCCTCCGGGGGCCATCTGTTCTGGTCTATGATGGCGGCCTTGTTGTCGCGGCTGATTCCACTCGTCGTGTTTGCTGCAGTGGCGTACGTCGTGGCGCCGGCCTCGGGCGGCGACAAACGCCTCGTCGTCCCCGAACATCTGGAACTCGATGGGCTCCTCGGGGTCGAGTTGCTCCGCGCGGGCACCGATCGACTGCTGACCAATCCGGCCAGGTACTACGACACGGACATCCTGTATCCCGACGTGCGCCAGCACCGGACCACCGAACCTTTTGTCGGCTTCGTGCTGCTCGGTCTCCCATTCACCACGGTGCTCGGCCTCGACGACGTGAATGCGTTTGAGGCTCTGCGATGGCTGCTCCTGTGGTCTGCACTCGTCTTTGCCTGGCAGTTGCTCCTCAGGCTCGGCGCGGATCCCTGGCTCGCGATCACGGGCGCGCTTGTCTGTGTGTTGCAGCCGGCCATCATGGGGGGATTTGAACGGCTGCAAGTGCTCAGCATCCCCCTGATCGTCGGCGTGTTGTATTACGCCCTGACCCTCTGGGCTGCGGAGCGTCCGTCGATGCACGATCAGATCGGGCTGTGCCTGATCACGACGATGTACGTGATGTGTGGCGCATACAACGTCGTGATCACGCTCGCGGCGTTGGTGCTGCTGCTGCCACTCACCGGCCGCGTGGTCTGGGCGCTGTGGGGAGCCGGACGACTGTGGGCGTTCGCATGGCCGATCGGGGTGGCGGGGCTCGTGAACCTGGCCATGTTGTGGCCGTGGCTGACCGACCGCTGGGACATCTCGGCGTACATGGGGGCGCCGTTCCTGGCCATCAAACATTGGAACGCCATGCGGCCGCCGTCGTGGGCGGTCCCGCTCGCGCCCGTGTTTCAGGGGGTGGTGCTGATCCTGCTGGCGTCATTTGTAGTCTGGCAGGTTCGTGTGCGACTGGACCCGCCAGGGCAGTCGTTGTCCCGCATCAGTCGCTGGACGTTGGCCGCGCTCGGGCTGTTCGTCTGCATCTTTTCGTTCGGGCCGTCGTACGCCAGCAACAACAATCCGCTTGCGACCGACCTCATGCGGTGGGTGTCGAGCGTGATCCCGCCGCTGACGGCGGCGCGGGAGTTCGATCGCTTCTGGACGTTCGGGATGACCTTGCTGTCGGTCGCCGGTGTCGCCACGCTCGGTGTCGTGATGCACTCGCGTGGACGCTTGGCGCAGCGTGGGGTCGCACTTGTCGTCGGCCTTGTGGCGCTGGCGCCCCTGGTGTCGCGACCGCTGGCATTGACGCGCCCGGTCGAGGCGGCTCCATGGTTTGTCACGCTGGCGTCACACGCGCCGGGCCGCGGCGCGATCTACGTGCATCCGCTGATGCAGTGGAACACACCGTCCTGCGTGCTGATGATCGACGCCGCTCGCCAACTTGGTCGGCCGCTGGTCAACGGGTGCCTCGGCATCATCCCACCGTGGTTCACGGTCGCCACAGACGTGTTGCATCGGTTTCCGGATCCCGAAGCGGTCTGGCTCCTGCGTCGATGGCAGGTGGACGCCGTTGTTGATCTGAACCCGGCCAGGCCCGTCGAGCCATCACACGACTTTCGCGTGTCGTCGACGCACACTGATGGCCGCCTGTTTGAGATCCTGCAGTCCGGACCACTGCCAGCCCATCCATCCATTGGGACCGAGGCCTTGAACGGACTCGCACGCGTCGAGGCGACCTGGGCCCCCGCGTCGTCCGGCGGCATCATCGTGACGCCTCCGGAGGACGTGCTCATCTGGGCCGTTGAGGTGACGTTCTCGCTCGATCAGCTGATCGTCGATCCGATTCCGACCGAGCTGGTCATCACGGCTGACATGGACCGCGGCGCGCGGCTGAATCGGGGGAGCGCCGGGCACTGGCTGCAGTCGCTCGCGGCCGACGCGTTGCTCGCGCGCACCGCACCAGTGGCTGTCGTGGCGCTTGAGCAGCCGCATCGGGGCGCTCTGCGTGTCACGGGTGGGGGACGGCTGCCGGCGGGCCGGGTCGTGTTAATCGGTGAACGTCTGCGCTGAGACCGCCGGAATCACGCCGGCGTTGTGAGCTCTGGCGAACAGTTGCGTCACGGCGTCCCGGCCGGCAGGCCCCAGGTCAACGGAAAAGTCGTTCACGTACAGGTCGATGTGTTTGAACATCACCTCGTCGTCCATGTCCTGGGCATGGGCGCGCACGTAGGGCAGCGCCTCGTCACGATGCGCGAATGCGTATTCGACGCTGCGGCGAAGCACGCGGTCCATGGTGGCGCGCACGTCGGCCGGCAGTGAGCGTCGAGTCACGATGCCGCCCAGCGGGATCGGATGGCCGGTAGTGGCTTCCCAGAATTCCCCAAGGTCCACCACTTTGCGAAGGCCGCGCGCCTCATACGTCAATCGATTTTCGTGAATGATCACGCCTGCGTCATACCGCCCATCCTGCACGGCGCCTTCGATGTCGGAGAACACCATGGCCGTTGTGCGGGTCGCCGTCGGGAATGCGAGCCCCAGCAGCAGGTTCGCGGTAGTGAACCGCCCGGGGATGGCGATGGAGAGGTGGCCTGTCGCCACCTCATCGGCGGTGATTGGGCGCTTCGAGATCAGCAACGGACCGCAGTTGCGGCCCAGGGCGCTGCCCGCATTGAGCATCACGTAGCGGTCCGCACAGTACGCAAACGCGTGATAACTCAGCTTCGTGACGTCCGTCCGTCCGTCGAACGCG
>CAZLJG010000052.1:0-2394 GCA_964559545.1 uncultured Solibacteraceae bacterium
AGCATCACGGGCCGATCGGGATGGCGCGCGACCAGCACCCGCTGCCACGGCGTCAGATTCCCGAACAACTCGGTTCGCAGTTCCTGCACGCGCGCTTCGAGCCGCGCGATCGTCGTGAGCCGATCGGGCGTGGACGGCATCAACCGCAACGCCTGGATCTCCTTGAGGAGAATCGCGACGGGCTCTTCAAATTCCAATGTGTCTACCGACATTCGAGCATCTCCCTACTTGAGGCTGACGGCGCCGGCGCCACAAATCGCCTCCACGTCGCGCACAAACCCATCACTGGGACGGATCCGGTGGGACGTGGCGGTGCGGACCCGCAGGCCGCCCAGCCCTCCATTGAGCTCCACACACAGCGCCACCCGACGGTCTCCGGGATGACGCTCAAACACCGCAACCAACGATCGCAACCGGTCTCTGGCCGCGGACGGCCCTGTCAGCCGAATCTGCACTTCCCGCACGGTCCGTTCGCGGGCCGCTTCCAGCGTGGTCAATTCACTCGCGACCATCTTGCTGGTCTCGTCATCCCGCTCGTACTTGCCCCGAACAATCAGCAGCGCGTCGTCGGCTACCAGTGTGCCGTACTTCGCGAAGGCCTCGGGGAACACGACCACCTCGGCCTTGCCCAGCTCGTCCTCGAGGTTAAAAGCCGCCATCCGGTCGCCGCGCTTGGTTTTCAGCTGGCGCACCCCGCTGACGATCCCCGCGGCCATCACGTCGGGCTCCGACTGCGTCAGGGCCGAAATTGTGCGCGCCCGGCTGGCCGTGATGACTTCCGCATACCGCTGCAGCGGGTGGCCGCTCATGTAGAGGCCCAGGGCTTCCTTTTCGAACGTCAGCGCCTGTGTTTCGGTCAGGGGCGCACAATCGGGCAGCACTTCGGCATCCTTCAGCGGTGCGGAGGCCTCATCGTCGCCCCCGAACAACGTGGACTGGCCCTGGTCGCGGTCACGCTGGTGCCGGCTGCCGTGATCGAGGATGCGATCAACACCGGCCAGCAGCCGGGGCCGCCAGGCCAGATAGTCCTTGCCCATCTCCGGCGACAACGTGTCGCATGCGCCACCCTTGATGAGGCTTTCAAACACCTTCTTGTTGGCGAGGCGGAGGTCCATGTGTTCCGCCAACCCGAACAACGAGGTGATCCGTCCCCCGAGTTCGGCACGCGCCGCGATCAGTGATTGAATCGCGCCTTCACCCGCGCCCTTGATCGCCCCCAGTCCGAAACGGACGCCCTCCGGCTGCACCGTGAACTGCCACTCGCTCTTGTTGATGTCGGGCGGCAGGATCGGCACGCCCAGGTCGCGGCATTCGTTCAGATACAACGACACTTTGTCGGATGCCTGTGACTCAATCGTCAGGAGCGACGCCATGAAGTGTCGCGGGTAGTTTGCCTTGAGATAGCCGGTCTGGTACGCCAGCAGCGCGTACGTCGTTGAGTGCGACTTGTTGAAGCCGTACCCGGCGAAGAACTCGATGAACTGGAAGATCTTGTTGGCCTTCTTCTCGCTGATCCCCCGTTCGGCGCACCCGGACATGAAGCGGTCGCGCGTGGCGGCCATCTTCTTCTCGTCCTTCTTGCCCATCGCGCGCCGGAGTTCGTCGGCCTGCCCGAGTGTGAACCCGGCCAGGTCGCTGGCCAGACGCATGACCTGTTCCTGATACGCGATGACGCCGTACGTCTCCTTGAGCGACGGCTCCATGGCCGGCGTCTCGTACTTGATCTCCGTGCGGCCGTGTTTCCGGTTGATGTAGTCGTCGACAACCCCGCCACGCAGCGGGCCCGGGCGATACAACGCGTTCAACGCAATCAGGTCTTCAAGGCACTGCGGTTTCGCCTTCCGCAACGTCTCGCGCATGCCCGAGCTTTCAAACTGGAACACGCCGTGTGTCTGCCCGTTCGAAAACAGCTGATACGTCTTCGCATCGTCGAGCGGGAGATGGTCGAGGTCGATGTCGTCGCCGGTCGTCTCCTTGATGTGTTTGACGGCGTCGTCGAGCAACGTCAACGTGCTGAGACCGAGGAAGTCCATCTTGAGCAGGCCGACCCGCTCGACTTCCTTCATGGCCCACTGCGTCGTGATTTCGTCCTTCTGGCTCCGGTACAACGGGGCGAACTCGACGACCGGACGTGGCGCGATGACAACGCCGGCCGCGTGGACGGATGCATGGCGGGTCATGCCTTCAAGGCGCCGCGCCACTTTCAACAGCTCGCGTACGCGTTCGTCCTTCTTTTCGAGATCCGCAAGCGCGGGCACCTCCTCGATCGCCTTGTCGAGGGTCATGTCCAGCGTGGCCGGAATCAGCTTCGCAACCTTGTCCACTTCCGAGATCGGAAATTCCATCACGCGACCGACGTCACGGACGACGGCCTTGGCCTTCATCGTCCCGAAC
>CAZLJG010000052.1:2404-14635 GCA_964559545.1 uncultured Solibacteraceae bacterium
CGTGATGATCTGCGCCACGTTCTCGCGGCCGTATTTCTGCGTGACGTACTGAATCACTTCGCCGCGCCGGCGCTCGCAGAAGTCGATGTCGATATCCGGCAGCGTCACACGCTCCGGGTTCAGGAAGCGCTCGAAGTAGAGGTCGAAGTGCAGCGGATCCACGTCGGTGATGCGCATGCAATAGGCCACGAGACTGCCGGCCGCCGACCCTCGGCCTGGCCCGACCGGAATCTGGTGGTCTCGCGCGTATCGAATGAAGTCCCACACGATCAGGAAGTACCCGGCGTACTTCATCTTCTTGATCATGTCGATTTCGTACTGCAGGCGCGCCTCGTAGTCCGCGAGACTCTTCCGCAATTCGCCGCGCCCGAGCATCGCCTCCCACCGGTGCATGCGCTCGGCGAAGCCCTGACGCACCGTGTGTTCGAAGTACGTGTCGGTGGTAAAGCCGGGCGGCACGTCGAAGTCGGGCAGATGGTTGACGTTCTTGGGAATGTCGACCTGGCACCGTTCCGCAATACGTACCGTATTGCTCATCGCATCCGGATGGTCGCCGAACACCTTCTCCATCTCGGCGACGGTCTTCAGGAAGAACTGGTCGCCGTGGTACTTCAGGCGTTTTTCGTCACTCGCGTTCTTGCCCGTGCCGATGCACAGCAGAATGTCATGCGGATGCTGGTCGGTGTCCTTCAGATAGTGGACATCGTTGGTGGCGACCAGCGGCATGTTGAGATCGCGGGCGATCGGCAGCAGGCCGCGATTCACGATCAACTGCTCTTCGATGCCCTGGTACTGCATCTCGAGGAAGAAGTTATTGGGGCCGAGGATGTCGCGATACGTGGCCGCGGCTTCCAGCGCCTTGCGGGCCTGGTCCGTGCGGATGCCGGTGGCGACTTCGCCTTTGAGACAGCTGCTCAAGCCGATCAGTCCCTTGCTGTGCTGCGCCAGCAGGGCCTTGTCGATACGCGGCTTGTAATAGAACCCCTCGGTATAGCCCGACGAGACGAGCTTCATGAGGTTGTGAAAACCTTCGGTCGTCTCGGACAGCAACACCAGATGGTTCGCGGTCTCGCCCGGCGTGCCCGATTTGTCGCGCCGGTCCCCGGGCGCGACGTAAACCTCGCAGCCCAGGATCGGCTTGACGCCGCGTTTGTTCGCTTCGTCGAAGAACGTGACCGCCGAGAACATGTTGCCGTGCTCGGTGACCGCCACCGCCGGCATCTTCAACTCGGCGACCTTGTCCAGCAGTTCTCCGATTCGGCACGCGCCATCGAGCAGCGAAAACTCGGTGTGCAGGTGCAGATGGACGAACTCGGCCATCCCTACTCCCACTCGATCGTGGCCGGCGGTTTGGAACTGATGTCGTAGACGACGCGGTTGATGCCGCGAACTTCGTTCACGATGCGTGACGAAATCGTCGCGAGCACCTCGTGCGGCAGGCGCGCCCAGTCCGCCGTCATCCCGTCACGGCTTTCAACCGCCCGCACAGCAATCGTGTACTCGTAGGTGCGCTCGTCGCCCATGACGCCGACACTCTGCACGGGCAGCAACACCGCGAACGACTGCCAGACCTTCCGGTACAACCCAGCCTTGCGGATTTCGTCCGCCACGATGGCATCCGCGCGCTGCAGGAGGTCGAGCTTCGGCCGGGAGATCGGGCCGAGCAGCCGCACGGCGAGACCGGGCCCAGGGAAGGGCTGGCGCCACACAAACTCGTCCTCGAGCCCCAGCGTGGTCCCCACCGCACGCACTTCATCCTTGAACAACTCGCGCAGTGGCTCCACCAGCGCAAACTTCATGCGCTCCGGCAGTCCACCGACGTTGTGATGACTCTTGATGACCGCGGACGGCCCGCGCACCGACACACTCTCGATCACGTCCGGATACAGCGTGCCCTGGGCCAGGAAGCCGACGTCACCAAGCGCCAGCGCCTCCTTTTCGAACACATCAATAAACGCCGCACCGATGATCTTCCGCTTCTGCTCCGGATCGCTGACGCCTTCAAGCCGGTCGAGAAACAGATCGACCGCATCAGCGAACACCAGATTCAGCCCGAGGCGCTGGAACCGCTCGCGCACCTGCGTGGCTTCGTTCAGCCGCAGCAAACCGTTGTCCACGAAGATGCAGGTCAACTGGTGACCGATCGCCTTGTGAATCAGCAAGGCCGCCACCGTGGAGTCCACGCCGCCGGAGAGCCCACACACCACCCGGCGCGATCCCACCTGCGCGCGAATGCGCGCGACACTCTCCTCCACAAACCCGGCCATCGTCCAGTCGCCCGTGCAGCCACACACGTTGACGGCGAAGTTCTTCAGCAGGTCGCCGCCGTGTTCGGTATGAACGACCTCGGGATGGAACAACAGCGCGTAACACCGCCGCGCATCGTCATGCATCGCCGCCACGGGGGCGTTGGCCGACGTGGCACTCACCGCAAAACCGGCCGGGGCCTTGGAGACAAAGTCGCCATGGCTCGCCCACACCTTCAGGCTTGACGGCACCGACGCGAAGATCGGCGACGCCGACGGCGTCGTCTCGATGACGGCATGGCCAAACTCGCGATGTGATGCTCTGGCGACCGTGCCACCGAAGTGCTCGGTGATGACCTGCATGCCGTAACAAATGCCCAGCAGCGGAATACCAAGGTCCCAGATGCCCGCCGGCGGACGCGGCGCGCCCTCTTCCGACAGGCTCCGCGGTCCTCCCGAGAGGATGAGCCCGACCGGTGCCCGGCGGCGAATCTCCTCGAGCGGCGTGTTGAAGGGCAGAATCTCCGAGTACACGGACAATTCGCGCAGACGACGCGCAATCAACTGCGTGTACTGGGAGCCGAAGTCAAGAACAAGAATGGTTTGATGTGTCACGCACAACCGATCGTGGGAAAGTCGTTATTATAAGGCGTGAGACGTCTGGCGACCACCGCGATCCTCGTCGGTTTGTGTGTGGCAACCGCGCGTGTGACGCCGGCCGAAGACGTTCGCGGCGTGTCTGTGCTGCCGATCGGACTGCAGTGGACCCGTGCCCTGCCTTTCGGCGACGCCGTGCGTCTGGTGGTCGGCGACACGCGTGTGCTCGTCGTCACTGACACACGGGTGGACGCCCTGACCTGGGCCACTAACGATCCTACGCCCGCCTGGTCCTCCCCTCTTGCCGCCACGGTGCCTCCGGTCGTCCACGATGGACGTGTGTTCGTGGCCGCCAACGGGGCCATCCATGCCTTGTCGGAACTGACCGGCCATCCTGAATGGCAGCTGCCGGTCGGCCGTGTCGCAGTGCCGCTGGTATTTCGCGCAGGGTGGCTCCTCGCGCTCGGCGAGGACGCCCGTCTGCGTGGTATCCGCGCCACGGATGGTGAGCCGATCTGGATTTCCGCGCCGATGGCCACACCACTGGCCTTGCCGCCCGTGGTGGACGGCGATCGCGTATTTGGCGTGACCGCTGAGGGACTCATGACCGCGTGGCAGGTCACCGATGGCGCCGTCGCCTGGCAGCACCAGGGACTGGCCGCGCCGCTGCAGGTACTGGCCGCGCATGGCCTGATCTACGTCGCGACAAACGGGAGACTCACGGCCTATCGGCAGACCACCGGTGCGCTCAGCTGGAGTTACCCGGTGGAGATGCCGCTCATCAGCCGGTTGGCCGCCGATCCCGATTACGTCTATATCGCGGTGCTCGACAACAGCGTGCGTGCGCACCGGGCCTCGAACGGTCACATGGTGTGGAACAAGAAGGTCAACGCCCGCGTTGTTGATGGCCTGACGGCAGATGCGGGCATGGTCATCGTGCCGCATTCCAATGGCGTCATCCGATTCATGCTGGGATCCACCGGTCAGCCCGCAGGGGAACTGACGGCTCCGGCTGCGGACTCGCGTGGAACCACAGCCATCACGACGGCCGGGTATGGTACGGGCCTGCGGCTGGTGCGCATGACCGTGTCCGACACGGCCCGCGTCGTGGATGCGTTTGCGCGGCAGTCGTTGCCGGTGACCGCCGCGCTGACGCTTACCGGGACGCCATTGGCGCTGTCGCCACCGCAGAGCCCGTCGCGTCAGTGACGGCGAGCGCCAATCGGGCGACGCCTTCGCGGATCCGCTCAGGCGACGGCGACGAAAACGACAACCGGATGTACCGGCGTTCGTCCCCACTCACAAAAAACGCGCTCCCGGCCACATAGATCACGCCGCGCGCCTGGGCCAGCGGCAGCAGATCGTCTCCATCAACCGCGCCGGTCAAGCGCGCCCACAGGAAAAACCCACCCCGCGGCTGCAACCACGTCAGGGTTTCACCAAACGCGCCGTGCAGCGCGTCCACCATGACATCCCGCTGCGACTGGTAGTGCGCGCGCAGACGCGGAAGCTGTGCGGCCAGCACCCCGCGCTCGATGGCCTGATGCACCATCTGCTGTCCGAGGCCGCCGTTGCACAAGTCCGACGCCTGCTTCGCAATTTCGAACTTGGCCATCAGTGCCGGTGCGGCGTGTAGCCACGCGACCCGGAGCCCAGGCGCCAGGGTCTTGGAGAAACTGCTCAGATAGATCACGCGACCGTCGGTGTCGTCGGCCGCGATGGCCCGCGTCTCTGCTTCCTTCGTGACGTCCTCGAAATACAAATCCCGATACGGATCGTCCTCCACGATCAGCAAATCGTGCCGCGTCGCCCACTCCAGCAGCTGCCGGCGCTTCTCGAGTCCCACAAGCAGCCCGGTGGGATTCTGAAAGTTCGGCACCACATACAGGCACTTCACCGTGCGCCCGTCCGCGCGCAACCGGCCGAGCGTCTCATCGAGCGCAGCGAGATTGAGCCCGTCCGGGTCCTGCATCACGCCGACCAGGTCGGCGCCCACACTGCGGAACGCCGAGATGGCGCCGGTATACGACGGCAGTTCGACCAGCACAACGTCGCCAGGATCGAGCAAGACGCGCGCAACCAGATCCAGCCCCTGCTGTGATCCGTTGGTCACCGTGAGCCGATCGGTGGACGTGCTGATGTGGCGCGCCGCCATCAGTGTGGTGAGTGATTCGAGCAACGGACGGTAGCCGCGTGTCGCGCCGTACTGCAGAATCGGCCCTTGCTGGCTGCGCAACAGGTCGTCAGCAATGTCGCGGAACGCCTCCCACGGAAAGGTGGACTCGGTGGGATACCCCGGAGCAAACGACACCATGTCGCGCGCGTCGGCCAACACCGTCCCCATCCGGCGAATTGCCGACTCCCGCATCGCAAGCCCTGAACGGGAAAAGAACTGGTCGTAGTTGACGGACGTCATGCACGAACTCCCCAGGCCGGCGTGTCGTCCCCGCTCGCGGGATCCGCATACCGGCGATATTGACTCTGATAGGCCGACCAGGCCCCAAGCTCCATGTAGTGGAACACGACTCCACGCATCAGCCACGCAGCCAGCTGCAGCGGCACCACGGCCAGCCCGACAAACGGCACCCAGGCCACCAGCGCGAGTCCCGCGGTGGCCAGAATCGACGCGGCCGAGGCGAGCGCCACCAACCCAAGCACCACGCCGAACACGCCTGCCACCTGTCGCGCGTCGTGTGTCACAAACGCGGAAAAGCGCCGCACGGCCTGACTCACCCGGCAGTCGTCGGTCACGATGATGACCTGCAACAGCGCATACACAAGGTTAAGCCCCGCCACGGCGATCAGCACGCTGGAAGTGACGAATAACACCCCAAGCCCCCAGATCGCCGGCCCCCCGTCGTCGCCTCCGACAGCCACCAGCACCCGGAGCCCGACAAGCGCGAGCCCGCCAACGATGGCGTAGGCCAGCGACAGCCACAAGCCCAGAAGGACAAAGCGCCGGCCGAAGCGACGCACACCGGCCTGAAACTCGGCAATCCCGAACGCGTTGGCGCGTCGCACCACAGACAACCGCAGTGGCGGACGATGGACGTCGTCCGCCTGACGTTCCCCGTTCACGAGCACGCTGGCGGCGCCGGCACGCATCAGAAACACCACGAGCCCCCCGCCGACAGCGACCACGGCCAACGCGACAAGAAAAACGGCCAGGTCGGCGGGCCGGCCGACCAGTGCGGCCACCACCAATCCGCCGGCAGCCTGCAAATCACTGGCGAGGAGGGAGCGGACGTCTGCACCGGCGAGCACGGCCACGACAAACGCGCCGCCGACCACCGGCACCCCGACGCTGACGCGATACATCGACACGATGGCAAATTGGATCAGCACCACGGGCCAGTTCGCCGCCGTCACCAGCGCCCCGCGTTTGAGCGCGGCACGCAACGGGAGGCCACTGAGGGTGCCGCGCATCCGGCCGAGTATATCGCAGCGAATCCTTTGATATTCTGCGGACGCATGCCACGCTTGCTCCGGTAAACCGGTGCATTCTTCACTCGCCCGACTCGTCGTGGCGGCGTTTGTCGCCGCAGCCCTGGCGGCCCTGAGCGGCACGATCTGGGAACGTGCGCGTTTCGGCGGCGACGCGCTGACGGCCCGCGACCGGCTCGAACGCGAGCTCCAACATCGGTTTGACGACATCACGGCCCGTCTCCGCGCTTCAGCGGATGTGGTGGCGCGTGAACGCGAGCTCATCGCACGCGCGACGTCGGACCGCGACGGCCTGCCGGCCCTGTTCGCCCGCCTCGAGGACTCGCGCCTGCCCAACGCGCCCCCCCAGGCCACCACGGTCTATGTGCCCGACGGCGCAGGCGGATACCAACTGCTCGCGTGGAGCGACGGCGTCGCTGAGGATGTGGACCTGCAGTCCATCCAGGCCAATGACCTGCGTGGCCCCACCACGCTTGTCGTGCCGAGCACCATGGGCCTCCGGGTGGTCGCCGTGGCCCCCGTGCGCGAACAGGACCAACTGATCGGCGTCGTCACCGCTGAGCGCGTCCTGACCAGCGACCGCCGTCTCGCCACATCGTTCGGGGACGTGTCGGTGGCCCCTGCGTCCACGACAACCTCCACTGACGTCGGCCCCGGTCGCGCCGTCATCGTTGCTACAAACGGGCGGCCTCTTGTGGACGTGGTCTACGCACCAGAAACCCTTGAGCACGCGCGCCGGGTGTTTCGCGGCCGTGTCGTCGCCCTTGCCCTGGTGCCGATCTGGCTGTTGGCGGTGGTCATGGGGAGCCGCACCCTGCTGCACCGGCGGCAGCGGCAGTCTGCCGCTCGGTTCGCCGGCCTCTCGGTGCTGTTGGCGCTGCTGATGTTGTTCGCGGGACTCGGCTTGCGCTGGCTCACGCAACTCGCCACCCTGCCGATCGCTGTTCAGGACCTGACGCTCGGCCTCACGGCGATGGCGATGGCCCTCGCCCTGCCTGTGGCGGTCTGGTGGCGGGGCGCGACGCGGCGGGCCTTCAGGTCACATCCGGTCCGCGGATCACTTGAGCTCATCGCCGCCGGCATCGTCGCCACCGTCGTCCTGGCGGCCGCCGGTCTCGCCATCGATTGGCAGCTGCAAAGCGCCGGTCTCGACCGACTCGCCTCCCCGCTGTTTCCACTCGACCCTGCACGCCTGACGTCGCATGTCATTCGCCTGTGTCTGGCCCTTGCCGCGCTCTGGACCACCACCACGCTGCATGCGCGTGTGATCGAACGCTGGCGGATTCACTGGCACGACGTGACGCCGGCCTTCCTCGCCATCGCGCTCCTGACGCTTCCGGCGGCTGCGCTCGGCCTGGCCAGTGTGTGGATTCCCGCGCTGACCACGGTCGCGCCCATTGCGGTGGGTGCCGCCCTGCTGTCAGCCCTTGCGGCACTTGCGGCCGCACCCGTGCGCCGACGGTATCGGCGCGCCTCCCAGTCCACCCGCCTGCTCCTGCTGTTTGGCGCCACGGTGCTGCCCGCGCTTGTCCTTGACCCGATCGTCTGGGTGTCCGCGCAACGTGCGACCGAATCCGCGATTGAATCGATCCACGGACCGGCCACCATGGGACACCCCGAGCACCTGCGCCACGAGTTGTATGAGGCGATGGAGGACATCGACCGCCTCGACGACCTTCGGGCCCTCGTCGAGCGGCCCGCGCAGGGCGCCGATGTCACCACCGACACGGCCTTTCAGGTCTGGAACCAGACGAGTCTCTCGCGCGGCCGGCTGACGTCCGCCGTCGAGCTGTATGGCGCCGATGGCGCGTTGACGAGCCGGTTCGCGCTCAACGTGCCGGAGTACGGCATCGATCAGTCGTCGGTGGACATCCGCTGTGAGTGGGATGTCTACGGGGAATCAGGCACGTTCGGCGCGGAAGAATTGCGCATGCTCCACGCGGAACGCGGCATCTGCGACGACGCGGGCGTGATGCATGGCGCGATTGTGCTGCACGTGATCTTCGACTATCGCGCGCTCCCCTACCTTTCCGCCCGCAATCCCTACGACGACCTGCTGCGTGATGCCGCGTCCAGGTCCGGCGCCGGGCCACCCGGCATTCAGGCCGTCGTGTATGGGTGGAGTCGCCTGCCCTTGTTTGTGGCCGGGGCCAGTGCGTGGCCGATTGATGCCGATGTGCTGACGCGTCTCGAGCAATCGCGCGACCCCTTCTGGATCACCCGCGACACTGACGCCGGCACCGCGCGCGTCTATTTTCTGAACGACCGCGCAGGCATTTACGCGCTCGGGTATCCCGTGCCGTCGGTGTTCGAACATCTCACGCGTCTGTCGGAGACCGCCGCCCTCGCAGCGTGTTTCTTCATCCTGTTACTCGCAGGCGCCACCGTCGCTGCGCCGCTCACCCGTCACTCGCAGGCACCAGTCCGCGCGTTGGTGCAGGAAGTGCGGACGAGTTTTTATCGCAAGCTTTTCCTGTTCTTTGTATTCACGGCGATTGTGCCGGTGCTCGTCCTGGCGCTGACATTCAGCGCCTACATGGGGGAGCAACTGCGGTCGGACGTCGAGACGGAAGCCATCAACGCCGTCACAGTCGCGCGTCGTGTGCTCGAAGACACCATCGCGCTGCAACAGGTGCCGGTCACTGACGACGTGATGGTGTGGATCGCGCGGGTCATCAATCAGGACGTCAATGTGTACGACGGTCCGCGTCTGCGCGCCACGAGCCAGCGCGACCTGTTTGACTTCGGCGTGCTCGCCGAACGCACGCCCGCGCGGGCGTATCGCGCCGTGGTGCTCGACCGCGTCCCCACCTTCGTCGAGGAACAGCGTGCCGGGCCGTTCACGTACCTTGTGGCATCGGTGCCGGTCCCGGGCCCCGGCCTCGGGCGGCATGCGGTGCTGTCCGTGCCGTTGGCGCCGCGGCAGCAGGAGATCGAGCGTGAGATCTCGGACCTCAACCGGGGGGTGTTGTTCGGCGCGGTCTGCGTCATGTTGCTCGCGGCGGGTCTGGGGGCCTGGGTGGCACAACGTGTGGCCGATCCTGTGGCACGCCTCACGCGCGCCACGCGGCAAATCGCCTCAGGCCGACTCGATGTGCGAATCGTGGCCGACACCGCCGACGAATTGCGGCGGCTGGTGACCGACTTCAACAGCATGGCGGCGACGTTGCAGCAGCAGCGCGCCGAACTCGGCCGCGCGCACGAACTGAAGGCCTGGGCGGACATGTCGCGGCAGGTGGCGCACGACATCAAGAACCCGCTGACGCCGATTCAATTGGCGGCGGAACATCTGCAGCGGGTCCATGAGGACCAGCAGCGCCCACTCGGCGCGGTCTTCGATCAGTGCGTCAACACCGTGCTGAAACAGGTCAAGCTGCTGCGCCAGATTGCGAACGAGTTTGCCAACTTTGCGGCCAACCCCGATCCGACGTTTGTGGACGTGCCGGTGAGCGACCTCCTGCACGAAGTGGTCCGGCCGTATCGCCCTGGGCTGGCGGCGCACACACGTATCGACATCACGGTGCCTGCGGACCTGCCGCCGGTGCGCGCCGACAAGACGTTCCTCGCGCGCGCGCTGACCAACCTCGTCGAGAACGCGTTGCAGGCGATGCCTGACGGCGGCCAGCTCCGACTCATCGCCGCCGCCACGCCGCCGGTGATCACCATCACGGTCAGCGACGACGGGCATGGCATGACGGAAGAGGCGCTGGCGCGCGCGTTTGAACCGCACTTCTCCACCAAGACGGGCGGCTCTGGGCTTGGACTCGCCAACGCCCGCCGCAACATCGAGTCGTGCGGGGGCACAATCACGGCGACCAGTCAGGTCGGTCGAGGTGTGACGATGGTGGTTACGCTTCCGATGTCGGGGGCCGCCGGCCGCGCAGACGGGTGATCGCCATGCCGACGAACGCCGACGCAAGATACGTGTAGGCGATGATCACGAGCGCAATGCGGGGCTCGGTCGCAATGAACACGATGAGCGCCGCAAACCCCAGCAGCTTGATGTAGGCGCGATCCCAGCCGAGGTTCAGGGTCTTGAAGCTGCGGAACCGGATCGTGCTCACCATCAGCAACGCCGGAATCACCACAACGGCAATGGCGGCCATCGCCTGGGCCGTGCCAATGAGCGGATAGGGATAAAAGTAGATCGTGGCGGCGGGCACGCCTGCGGCGGCGGGACTCGGCATCCCGATGAAATAGCGCTTGTCGGTTTGCGCGCCGGTCTGGATGTTGAACCGCGCGAGACGAATCGCCGTCGCCGTGAGGTACAGGAACCCGGCGGCCCAGCCCCACCGGCCCAACTCCGACAGCCCCCACGCAAACGCGAGCACGGCCGGCGCGACGCCAAATGACACCACATCGGCCAGCGAGTCGAACTCCACGCCAAATGCGCTGCTGGTGCCCGTCATGCGCGCAATCCGGCCATCGAGCAGGTCGAGGATCACAGCAATACCGATGAAGGGCGCGGCGGTGACGAGGTCGCCGCGCATCGCGTACATCACACAGGCGTAGCCGCAGAACAGGTTGCCGACGGTGAACAGACTCGGCAAAAGATACATGCCGCGCCGCACCTTTTTGTTGTGGCTGTCGCTCACCTGCTGGGGCGCGTTCATCCGCCTATTGTCCCACGGGTGTGACCAGCAGCCGCGCCAGCACGGTCTGCGCCGCGCGGACCGTTTGCCCGGGCCGCACCTCAATGGTGGCCGTCGTCGGCACAAACACGTCCATCCGGGACCCGAACTTCATCAGTCCAAGCCGATCGCCCGCCTTCACCAGGTCCCCGGGCGTCAACCGACAGACCACGCGCCGTGCCAGGATGCCCACCACCTGGCGGGCGACAATCGGCGTGCCGTCGTGATCGATCCAGATCTCGGAGCGTTCGTTCTTGCCAGCCTCGGGCTTGTAGGCCGGCAGGAAACTGCCGGGCTGATACGCCACATGCGTCACACGCCCGGACACCGGCGTCCGGTTGATGTGCACATCCATGACCGACAGAAAAATCGTAATCTGCTGCCAGTCGCGCGACACACCCGCGGGATCGGTCGGCAGATCGGTGGCGTCCGCCACACCGGTGTACATCACCCGGCCGTCGGCCGGTGACAACACCAGCGTCGGGTCCTGCGACGCGGAACGTTCGGGATCGCGGAAAAAGAGGCCGATGCCAAGGGGCAACACGAGGGCAGCGACAGCGCCCCATCCCATGCCGAGCCAGAACAGCACGGCGGACGGCACCAGAGCCAGCAGCACAAACGGGGCTGCGGCACGATCAATTCGCATCAGACTCCACTCACACTTCCGGTGGTCCGCCCCGTGGGGCGGACCACCTATGACACTGCGAAAGAGTGTAGTCGGTCAGCGGTGTGCGGACATACCCTCCGGGGGCTGAAGCGCCGCCATGCGGTCCTTCAGCGCCAGTTTCTGTTTTTTGAGGGCGACTTCTTTCAGGTGCAGAGCGTGCGGGAGATACGGTAACGCGTGGAGGTGTTGCAGTTCGAGATCGAGCGAGCGATGGGCTTGCGCGAGTTGTTGATACAGCGGGACTACCGGATCGTCAGCCATGCCGGCCTCCTTCCGAGATAGGCGAAACATACCACCGCGATCGGACGGGATCAAACACCAATTTCGCCGAGCCGGTGGTGCCACAGGATCAGGGCGTCTTCACGGGGCTGTTCGTAATAGTCGCGGCGCACACCTTCGACCGCAAACCCAAGGGATTCATAGAGCGACACGGCGGGAACGTTGGACCGCCGCACTTCGAGGGTCGCCGCATGAGCCCCTTCCGCCACGGCCAACGCGAAGACGTCTTTGAGCAGGTGCCGGGCGTGTCCCTGGCGACGAGCATCCGGGGCAATCGCCAGGCTGTTGATATGCAGCTCACCCGCCACAATCCAACACGCACAGAAGCCAATCACCCGGCCGGGAATCTCTTCAAGCAGAAACAACC
>CAZLJG010000053.1:0-1805 GCA_964559545.1 uncultured Solibacteraceae bacterium
AAGATCTGACCAATCGCCTGCGCGTTGGCCGATCCCGCCGACATCGCCAGTATTCCGGCAACGAGCAGCACTCCTCGTAAGACTCTTGTCATTCCTTCTCCTCCTCCAATCCCCTGTCCGGGCCGGGAAGACACGCAACGCCGGCACGAAACACCGACGCAGCAATTACTCCAGTACCAGAGGGTGACGGATACTACCCCCATGGTCTGTAGTATGTCAATTAGTGTTTATAATCAACAAGTTACAGTCATATTGCTTCCGCTATTGAATTGATGCATGGGCAAACAGACGGTGTTCGGAAGCGGTTTTAAAGATCGTGGATACTGCTCAAACCTCATGCGTCGCGCCCTCGGCCCCGTTCTTGTCCTCGTCATCGCCGGCGCGTTGGGCGTCTGGTGGACCCTCCGGGCGCCGGCCGACGGAATGCTCGTCGTGATTTCCATCGACACCCTGCGAGCCGACCGGCTGCCGGTGTACGGATACGCGGCCGGCCGGACACCCGCCATCGACGCCTTCGCCCGCGACGCGGTCACCTTCGACCGCGCCTACGCACACGCGCCGCAGACGCTGCCCTCACATGCCTCGATGTTCACGGGACAGCTGCCGTTCGAGCACAGCGTGCGCGACAACCTTGGATTCACCTTGCCGGAGACGGCGGTCACGCTTCCCGAACTGCTGTCGCAGGCCGGCTACGCGACGGGAGGGTTTGTCTCGTCGTTTGTCTTGCGGGCAGAGACCGGGATTGCCCAGGGCTTCAGCACCTACGATGCGCAATTCCCTGCGGCCGCTTCAGATCGATCACCCGGCCAGGTGCAACGCCCCGGGCCCCAGACGCTCGATGCGACCGAGCGATGGCTCGACAGCCTCGACGGACCTCGCGCGTTTGGCTTCTTCCACATCTACGAGCCACACAAACCCTACGCACCTCCCCCGGCGCATCGCGGATTTGCCGATCCGTACGACGGCGAAGTCGCCTTCTCCGACGAGATCGTCGGCCGGCTGCTCGACTCGCTCAAACGGCGCGGGTGGTACGACGATGCGACGATTGTGATCACGGCCGATCATGGCGAGGGCCTCGGTGACCATGGTGAAGAGGAACACGGCTTGTTCCTCTATGACGAAGTCATTCGTGTGCCGCTGCTCGTCAAACTTCCCGGCAATCGCGGCGGAGGATCCCGACGCGCGGAACCGGTGCAGCACATTGACCTGATGCCTACGCTCGCGGCCGCTGCGGGCACCACGCCACCGGCCGGGCTCCGAGGGCGCAACCTGCTGCCGCTGCTGACCGGCGACGGAACCATCGAGCCGCAAGGGATCTACGCCGAAGCGATGTACGCGCGGTATCACTTCGGGTGGAGCGAGCTCACATCACTCACCGACGATCGGTATCGCTTCATCCGGGCGCCGCGCGAAGAGCTCTACGACCTTGAGCGGGATCCGGACGAACGGCAGAACATCGTTGCCGACCGGGCTCCCGCGGCGGCGGCTCTCCGGACGGCACTCGCAGGCTTGATCGCCGACCGACCCGTCGAGGCTCCTTCCCTCGTGAGTGACGCCGATCGCCAGCGCCTGGCGGCACTCGGATACGTCGGCACCCAGACAACAACCCCGGCATCCACCGGCGGCACGCTCCCGGATCCGAAGGACAAGGCGCACATCCTCCGGATGTACCGCGCGGCTACCGATCACCTCGGTGCGCTCAGACTCGTCGAAGGCGCGGACGGACTGGCCGCGATCCTTCGCGAAGATCCCGACATGACGGATGTCTGGTCGCAATACGCGACGACGCTGGTGCGACTGGGACG